>CAZHIL010000350.1:0-3709 GCA_964532985.1 uncultured Albidovulum sp.
GAACCGCAATTGAATCCTGATCTCAATGTCAGGGAAAATGTCATGCTTGGCGTCAAGGAGAAAAAGGATCTGCTGGATCGATTCAATGAGCTTGCCATGAATTACTCGGATGAAACAGCTGATGAAATGGCCATGCTTCAGGACAAGATAGATTCCGAGAACCTCTGGGATCTGGATACTCAAATCGACCAAGCCATGGATGCCATTAGGTGTCCAGAAGACGAAGCTACGGTCGCTTCCCTTTCCGGTGGGGAAAGAAGAAGGGTGGCCCTGTGTCGCCTTTTGTTGGAAGCACCGGAAATCCTCCTGCTTGATGAGCCGACCAACCATCTAGATGCTGAAACTGTCGCTTGGCTTCAGCAATACCTAATTGATTACAAGGGTACCTGCCTGATCGTTACGCATGATCGTTATTTTCTGGACGAAATCACCGGTTGGATTCTGGAATTGGATCGCGGAAGGGGAATTCCCTACCAAGGAAATTATTCAAGCTGGCTGGAACAAAAGGCCAAGCGTCTGGAACATGAAGCCCGACAGGAAAAATCACGACAAAGAACCCTCAGTAGAGAATTGGAGTGGATCAGATCTGGTGTGCAGGCTAGACGCACCAAACAAAAAGCAAGAATCAATGCCTATAATGACATGATTTCACAAACCGAGAGGGAAAAAATCAGGACTTCCCAGATTGTCATTCCAAATGGTCCGAGATTAAGTTCCAATGTCATCAAGGTTGAAGGTTTGAAAAAATCCCACGGGGACAATCTGCTGTTTGAGAATGTTTCCTTCGCCATCCCACCCGGAGGGATTGTGGGGGTCATTGGTCCGAATGGTGCTGGTAAAACGACACTATTCAGGATATTGACCGATAACGAAAGTCATTATGACGGAAAAGTAAGTGTCGGTGACGGTACTATCCTTTCCTATGTCGACCAGAACAGGGATAACCTTGATCCCAAAAACACTGTTTGGGAAGAAATATCGGGAGGTGCCGATATGATTGAGTTGGGCAATGCCGAAGTCAATTCGAGGGCCTATTGTTCTGCTTTCAATTTCAAGGGAACAGACCAACAAAAGAAAACCGGTCTCTTATCAGGTGGGGAAAGAAACAGGGTTCACCTGGCCAAGCTATTGAAGGAAGGTGGAAACCTGCTCCTGTTGGACGAACCAACCAATGATCTTGATGTCGAAACCCTGAGGGCGCTGGAGGAAGCACTGGAGGAGTTTGCTGGGAGTGCCATGATCATTTCGCATGACCGTTTCTTTCTGGACAGGTTGTGTACCCACATTCTGGCCTTTGAGGGCGAAGGGCATGTCGAGTGGTTTGAAGGTAATTTCGAATCCTATATTGAAGACAAGACTCGTCGTTTGGGTCCCGATTCAATCATTCCAAAACGAATCAAATACAAGAAATTTGTAAGGTAACTCGTTATTGGGATTGATACATCCTTTTTTTCCTTTGCCAGGATTCGGTAGTAGCCTCTTCACTACCATCGTGAAAGGAGCCGAACCACTTGTCCCAGGGCATTTCCACCGTACCATAATTGCATTCAAAATAGCGGTGATGAAGTTGGTGAAAGAAATCTGCCAGCTGAATTTGCTTTTTATCCCTGTAAACCAAACTCTCAAATCCTGAATGATTTGCAACTGCTCCCAATGTCTGGAAATAGGCATGGAACAGGATATGGACCGGATGGGATGGCACTATTAAATGGATCAGGAAATTGGTGAAATACAAAGCATGCTCAATCGGATGCATGGAGATACCCGACCAGGGACCGACATTAACGTTCCGATGATGAAGTGCATGGGCAATTTTGTAGAGAGGTGGCCAATGCAGGAACCTGTGGATCCAGTAGAAATGGAATGAAGACCAGAGCGGAATCAGGAAAAACAACAGTACAAACCAGATCAGGGGTAACAATTTACCCCAATATCCACTCGAAAATTCAAATAACGGAGCCAATCCGCTGGCACCAGCGTGGAAAACAAGGCATTGAAAGAAAGTCCAGAATGATACGCCACTAATCAGGGTCCAGAACATGTTGTCGTGAACCTGATTTCTAAAGGTGAATACCCCACTGTCCTTGCCCAGATCCCTTGGATCATATTTTAATTTATCCCCCTGTTTCCTCAAGCTATAAAGATAAAAATGCATGGAACCGGCAAATGCCGACAATAATATGATATTGGTCAACCAAACCTTGAAAACCCAGCCAAACTTAAGTACTGCCATTTCCTCAAGGGGTGGAAAAATAAACAAATAGACAACAATGGCCAGAACAATTTGGATAGCTACCTGACTTAAGGCCAACCAGTTTTTTGCAAACCATCTAAATGCCAAACGAGGTTCGGGTGGCCAATTGAAAAGTGGGTTGGTTTGAATTGGCAAGGCAGGTTGATGGTTCCAATCTTTGCTATTTGAGGAATTGGAAATTGAGCTGTCAGTCATTTGGAATCCCCTTCAGTAGTCAGGTTGCGTAATCGGGTTCCTCCCGATCCAGGATTACCTTTATTTCTTCAAAATGCTTTTGACCAAGGCCAGGATAATTTTCTACTGCGCTGGCAACCTTTTCGGCAATGTGATCTGGCATTACCCTTAATTTTTGACCTGTTTGCAAAGCCCTGATGTAATTCCCCGCGGCCCTTTCAAACAGATATGCCCGATCAAATGTATCAGCAACCGTCTGTCCGATTACCAGCAGTCCATGATTGCCCATTACCATAACCTGCTTTTTGGGATCCGAAAACAGGGCTGCACATCTGTTTCCTTCTTCCTCAAATGCCAACCCGCCATAATCCTCATCAATTATGACCCGGTTGAAAAATATTGCAGCATTCTGATCTACCGCTGGGAGTGAACTGTCCTCCAGACTGGCAAGAACCGTTGAATAAATGGGATGGAGATGGATGGCACAGCGTGCGTGTGGACAAAGTCTGTGCAGGGCACCATGCAAACCCCAGGCAGTAGGATCGGGGCAATCGGGTCTGTTCATGGTTTCAGGATCGTTAACATCAACCAGCAATAAATTGGAAGCACGAATATTTGAAAAATGTACCTGATTGGGGTTGATCAGGAATTTTGTTCCACTTTCATTTACCGCGAGTGAAAAGTGATTTGCCACGGCCTCATGGAAATTCATCTTCACCGACCACCTGAAGGCAGCAGCAAGATCTACCCTTTCCTGCCAGTGGTTGTCATCTACCTGGTCATTTTCACCATGTGAATAATCTGTTTTCAACATTTCGATACCTCTCCCACAATTTCTTTGATTACGAAATATATTAGGGAATAAAATATACTTTCAATTATTGGAAAGATTAATTTAAAAATTAGTTTTTCTTCAATCATTTTCTTTCTTTGAAAGCCATCCCTTTGAGAATTTCTCAGAATTGCCAAGATGCTGTCAAATAAATGAATTTGTCGAATTGGTATTCAGTTCCATTAGTCTTGGACTAAGAACAGTAGTTTGTTTGTATCGATATTTTAAACAACTTGAATTTGAGGGTGTATTTTGGACAAGATCGGAGTTATGGTATGCGGGCACGGTTCCCGTTCAAATGAAGCGGTAATGGAGTTTGCCAATGCTGTCAGGCAGATTCCTGATTATCTTCCAAAGGAATGGGAACTTGAATTCGGATATCTTGAATTTGCCAATCCTGTCATCAGAAAGGGACTTGACGGGTTAAGGGAAAAAGGATGTACAAAGAT
>CAZHIL010000351.1:0-4853 GCA_964532985.1 uncultured Albidovulum sp.
CAACCTGCCGAATTACTCTGAACCGGCACAAAGATACTGTCCGGCGGGAGTTTATGAAGTTCTTGAAAACAGTGATGGGGGCAAGGAGTTCAAAATCAATTACCAAAACTGCGTGCATTGCAAAACCTGTGATATCAAGGATCCGAGTCAAAATATCAATTGGTGTACTCCTCAAGGTGGGGACGGACCAAATTATCCCAATATGTAATCTCGACATTATCAGGTTCACAATATAATGAATTCAATTGTGTTGGAGGACGATTATAATTCAGCCCATTGGTTTTTGATTCTTTATGAGAATCCTTTTTCCATCTGTGTAAAGGATTGCTATCCATCTTGAGGTAAGATGTCCGTTAAGGAAGGATGATTAGGTGTTGTACAGATTTTTTCATTTAGTCCGATCAGTACTGATCCTGCTAGTGTTTGTGGGAACCCCGCTCAAGGCTCAGGATTTTCTAGGACAATTTATGGCAGCCCAATTTGCCGTGGAAGAATATCGCTATGATATTGCCAAGGGATACCTTGAAGAATTGCCCGATGAAGCTTTTGAAACTCCGGAAATCCTGGAATTGGCCTTGAAAGTGTATATGGGAACGGGGGATCTAGACCGAGCAGTAGATTACTCTGATCGCTTGCTTGCCATGGGCAACGATTTTATTCTGGCCCGGATTGTAAAAGCAACTGACCTGTTTATCCGAAATGAATTTGACTCAGTAATAGTCTTACTGAATGAGGATCCCTTGAATTTCCCTCTCAATACCCTGTTTCTAGGATGGTCTACTTTTGGTGGGGGTTCGGTAGAAGATTCATTGGAAGTTTTCCGTGAAGCTTTTGAGGAGAGAGGCGTTTCCCTGTTGGGTTTTGCAAATAGCCTGATTCATGCCTCTAACGGTAACCTGGAAATGGCTATCGAAACTCTGGGTTCAGTAAGGGATTATCCTCCGGCCCTTCAAAATGAGGTTCTCTACCTAAGGGTTGGAATCTTGCTCAATCAAGGTAAACTTGAAGAGGCAAGTGCGGAATATGATTTGCTGAGATTTTCGGAAATAGAACCAAGAAAAACACCATTTCTGCAACTCAAGGAAAATCTGACTTCTGGTAGCAGCATTGATTTGGAAATTACTGCCAAAGAAGGTTTGGCCAAACTCTTGTCCGCCGTTGCCCGGATTACAACCAACAATAATGGACCCTCCGGGGATTCATTGGCATTGTTCGGATTGGCCAGAGCTATTGATCCAGAAGATATTACCCTTGATTTTGCCATCAGCAGAACCCTCCTTTCTCTAGGCAGTCTCGAATTGGCCCCGCTACCGATCGAAGGGATTATGCCGGGAGATCCATATTACCAGGCGGCTGCAGGCCTGCGATCAGACATTTATTATGAAATGGGTGATTCCGATAAAAGTTTGATGATCCTGCAGGAAGCTCTTGAACTGCATCCGACCTCAATTGATTTGTTACACCTCTTGGGTGAACTAAGAACCAACAGATCTGAAATGCAAGAGGCAATTGACAGTATCAGTCGTGGAATAGAATTATCGAAGGGAACCAACCGAGAGAATTGGGATGCCTATTTCCTGAGAGGGCAATTATATTATTATATGGGTATATGGGAAAAGGCCGAAGCTGATTGGTGGAAATCATTGGAAATATCCCCTGATAATGCCTTGGTTCAAAATAATCTGGGGTATACACTGGCTGACCGCAATATCAAACTTGATGAAGCCGAAGAATTGATCACAGCGGCTCTTGAGGCAGAACCCGATAATGGGTACTACGTGGATTCAATGGGCTGGGTTTTATATCGTCAGGGAAAATTGGAAGAAGCTTTGGAGTATTTGCAGAGATCAGACCGTATTATCCCCAACCAGGCTGAGGTAATAGATCATATAGCTGAAGTTTATTGGGTCATGGGTGAGGAGGAATTGGCAAAACGGGAATGGGAACGTGCTCTGAAAACCGAACCGGAAGGTGAACTCGGCAGAAAAATCGAACTTAGACTGATGTACGGTTTGGAAGAAGGAACAAAGCGGTTTGAAGAGGAGGAGTAGCAATCATCGGGCGATTGCAGGTGTTGCTAATGCCAAAATAAACCTTTCCCTGCATGTAACCGGCAAATTACCAAACGGGTTTCACGAAATTGACAGCCTTGTTGTATTTACCGGCTTTGGTGACACTCTGGAACTGGAACCTGCAGAAAGGTTTTCACTTTTAACCCGAGGTCCTTACAGCAAGGCCCTTCCACACCCTTCAGAAAACATCATCCTGTCCGCTCTGCGTTTGCTTGAAGAGAGGGGTACTGGCTTCAGGGTCAATCTGGAGAAATCCATACCTGTTTCTGCTGGACTAGGTGGTGGATCCGTGAATGCCGCCCTAGCCTTGCGGCTGGCCTCCGATTATTTGAAATGCCCTTTACCCACCGATATCAGAAAAATAACTTCAATTGGATCGGATCTGCCGGTGTGTCTAACCAGCAAGCCCTCAATGGTAAGTGGATTGGGGGAAAAGATCGCCGTTCTTGACAGTTTTCCCGAGTTTCCCTTGCTGCTGGTAAACCCCAACAAGCCGGTTCAGACCCAAGAAGTCTACAAAGGTCTGACCAAGGTAAACAATTCTTCCCAGACACCATTACCAGTCTTGGGAAACAAGAATGATATCATCAGTTGGGTAAGGGAACAGAGGAATGATCTTGAACCTTCCGCCCTGCAACTTTGCCCTGAAATCAAGGACATACTCTCTCGATTGCGGGATCAGGAAGGTTGTTTGGTGGCAAGAATGTCGGGTTCTGGGGGAACTTGCTTCGGTATTTTTCAAACTGCTGAACAGGTATCGTTTGCTGCTAGGGCAATCAAGCAATTGGAACCGGGGTGGTGGGTTCAACCCACTCGGATACTTCCTGCCTGATCAGGATTTACGGGCAACAGAATTATCTGCCAGATTACCTAAAAAACTAGCTATGTTATTGTTCGGCAGCTTTTCCAAGCAATTCTTGGCTTTTTCCGACCAGCTGAAGGCCTGTGACCTTACCTCTTCAATAATTCCCCGTGTCTTCAAAATCATCAGCGCCCGTTCCAAGTCACCATCTACAATATTATTGTCTTCGAAAACCCTTTTCCAGAAAGCTGTTTCCTTTTCATCGGCTTGCTCAATGGCACGTATTATCGGGAGAGTTACTTTTCCTTCCTTGAAATCATCGCCGACATTTTTACCCAATTCCGGAGAATGGCCCTCGTAATCCAAAAGGTCATCCATGATCTGAAATCCGATACCCAGGTAACTGCCGAATTCGGTCAATCCCCGAATCTGTTGGTCGGTTCCCTTGCCAACAATACCGCCAACTGCAGTGGCTGCTGAAAACAGAGCTGCTGTCTTGCCCTGGATAATCGTGAGATATGTATCAACCGAGATTGACGAATTATTCTGGTGTACAAGTTGGAGAACCTCGGCTTCGGCAATAGTGGCAGAAGCATCAGACAAAACAGCCAGGGAACGAAGCGAATCCGCTGAAACCATAAGTTGAAATGATCTGGCAAACAGATAATCACCAACTAAAACCGAGGTTTTGTCATCCCATAGATAGTTGGCTGCCGGTTTTCCTCTCCTTTGTTTGCTTTGATCCACAACATCATCATGTACAAGCGTGGCGGTATGTACAAATTCCACTGCTGCTGCCAGGCTCAGATGATGATCACCTTCATATCCCAATAATCTGGCGGCCGAAAGAGTGAGCAAGGGTCGGAACCTTTTACCGCCACTACCAAATATATGTAGCAATACTTGGTTTATCCTTTCAACGAGTTCTGAATCCGACCTTTCCCTGATAATGGTTTCTACCTTGGCCAAATCTTCTCTAAGGATTTCTGGTACAATTAAGGTATCTCCTTGGGATGTTGTGTTTGTTTTATCCAACAATTTTCATTACCTTGTCTACAACAATTGGATTTTAAGGAAGCCAAATGAAAGAATTATACCGAACCAATGATCCGACAGAATTATCCTTTGCCTCTGCCATCCTTGAGGGTGAAGGAATCAAAGTTTTTGTTTTGGATTCTCACATGAGTGTTTTGGAGGGTCAAATTGGAATTCTCCCGCGCAGAATAATGGTAGCAGATGAAAAATATGAACAAGCCCGGAGTATCCTGATTGATTGTGACTTTAACCTGAAAGATGATAGCACCTGAATTAATAGTATAATAGGTGAGTATCAATTCAGTTAAAAGTTTAAATACACCGTATTTTTTAAGAGGGCCGCACAAGCTTTAAATTTGCTGCATGTACCTCCCGACTGGATATTTAGTGGTTTGTCAGATTCCAGTTTGCCTTGCTATTCATTGGTTCGTATTCTAGTCGTAATATTCCAATGTAATTACAGTGGTATTATTCCGCAGGGTGCTGATTTTTATCCCATCGGCAATTTGCCTGACCAGATATCCTGCCAAGTCAGTTACGGAGTCCGGATCCTCCAGCATCTGTTCCGGGGTCGGTGGCTTATTGACTATTCTGAAACCCTTTCCCGTATAGAAAAACTTGACCGTACAAAATGATTGATAAAACCTGGCCGATATATAGATTTTCTTGTCATCCTCGGAAATCAGTTCGTGACCTGTGACAACATCTGTCAACTCATTCAGTGAGTGAATGATCCGGGCGACGGTCTCAGGGGAAGCACCCCACGACTTGCCCAATTCCCAAACCATCTTGTCCAATTGCTTGTGCCAATTTTCAACCAGGGGAACTTCATAGGTTAGTTTTTTCCTGCTGTTTATGAGAAAAAAGGCATTCAGAACAATTGCTATGCTCAGGGATAGCGCCAAGGGTGTTGAAAATAGGGCAAAATAAAATGCCTCTTCATC
>CAZHIL010000352.1:0-5730 GCA_964532985.1 uncultured Albidovulum sp.
GTTCACATGTTGAGTGCACCGATACATTACTTGTGGCGGCATGGTTATCAGGTTGTTCGCGAACGCAATCAAAGGACCACAACCCAAAACTTTCCACAATCCTGACAAGTAATGATAATTCCAAAATCGGAACCACGTGCCGAAACTGATATATCCAATGAGTCCAAATCAGGTATCGGTTTTTCCCTGAAGGATGTTCAGGTCAATAAGGTACCCATTCCCGAAAAGCAAATACTGGAGGAGGCACAAAACCATCCTGCGCCTACTCCGGGAAGGGCATTAAGGGCAGCCGCAGAAGCATTGGTGATAAGGGAATTGCTTTGGCAGGAAGCGTGTCGTCTTGATATTTCAGCTATCCAGGAAATAGATGAAGATGGTCGGAAGGAAACAGAGATTGATGCTGCTATCAGGGTTTTGATAGACCAAGAAGTAATGGTTCCCACTGCAACATCTGATGAATGCAGACTCTATTATGAAAGGCACCCCGAGAAATTCAACAGCCCAACCCTTTACGAGGCACGTCACATCCTCATCGCGGTATCAGAATCAGACACGGAGGGACGGCAAAAGTCCAAGGCAAGAGCTGAGGAATTATGTCAAATGCTCAAGCGCAAACCAGAGTTGTTTTCTGCTCTTGCCAAGGAACACTCAGACTGTACTTCAAGGGATCAGGGTGGGAACCTGGGACAGTTGACACCTGGCAGTACGGTAGAAGATTTCGAAAGAGCAATCAAGGGCATGCAGGCAGGGGAAATAACAGAATCACCTGTGGAAAGTCGATTTGGATATCATGTGATAGCACTCGATCGTATCATTGAGGGTCACGACCTGCCATTTGAAATGGTCAATGATCGTATTGCTGCCTGGCTAGAAGCATCAACTTGGTCCAAGGCAGTTTCGCAATATATTGCAATACTGATAGGCCGGGCAGATATTCGCGGCATATCACTGGATGGCACTAATAGCCCCTTGGTTCAATAATTAATTGCTGTGTTACCATTTGTGAATGATCCAACATGACTCAGCATCCATACTGATGGTTTGAACCAAATAAACCCTTTCGGTATTATTTTCTTGACTATTTTAAATTTTTGATTATTATCAGCCCGAAAGGGATGAAATAACGTAATTATAAATTTAAACCCGATCGGTATGATTAACAATTATTGTGGCGTATTTTCAGTAAATTAAACCCGAAAGGGATGATTAATGAGTAAAGATAGAGTAAGGAAACTGGGTAAACTTGTGAAAGCAATTCGAAAGGATCAAGGATTGACTCAAGAACAGCTAGCCGCAACTACAGGCGTGGGTATTAGATTTGTCAGGGAATTGGAAAATGGCAAGGAATCCTGTCATATAGGCAAGGCATTGGCAACAATTTCAATGTTGGGCATTGATATTCATTTGAATGGTACAAAGCTGTGAATCAATCACTGGATGTTTATCTAAACCATGACTTCGTGGGTTCATTATCCCGAGATGCAAATGGATTATTGGAATTTTCCTACAGCGATGAATATTACAAAAAGGGAAAATACGGGATTTCCTTATCACTCCCCTTGAATGGTAGATTGTCCAATGATTTATCAGATGATTTTTTCAAGGGGAAATATAAAGGTACTAAAGTAGAAGCTTTTTTTTCTGGACTATTACCTGACGAAGGTATAAGGAAAAAATTGGCACGGAATTTGGGAGTATCGGAGTATAATTCCTATTCTTTGTTGGAAGCAGTCGGCGGAGATTGTGCTGGTGCTTTGTCTTTATTTCCCCAAGGTGTCAAACCAAAACCGCAAGATGCCAAGGTTTATGTCGAATTCCTGGACGATGATAAACTGCAGCAGATTCTAAAAAAAATAAAAAATCATCCGCTTTTGGCTGGGGATGATGGTTATCGATTATCGCTTGCAGGAGCACCAATTAAATTGGCTGTTGGGTATTTGGATGGACGTGTATTATTGGTTAAGGGAGGAGCACCAACTACCCATATTCTGAAACCCATGATCGCAAAATTCAATGATACCGTACACAATGAATTATTTTGTATGAAACTGGCAAAATTGATGGATTTGGATGTTCCCGAGGCTTCAGTACACTTTGTACACGATAAACCATACTATTTGGTTGAGAGGTATGATCGAGATATTGATAACAACGGGATTGTAACTCGTATCCATCAAGAAGATTTTTGTCAGGCCTTAGGCATTTTGCCCAGTTCAAAATACCAGTTTGAGGGTGGTCCCGATATTTCCAGTAGCTTGGATTTAATACGCCAAAATTTTGCCAGTCCTGCCAAAGATCAAATCAAATTCCTGAATTTGATCATTTTCAATTATCTGATCGGTAATTCGAACGCACATGGAAAGAATTTCTCCTTACTTTATGTAGGAGCCAAACCCGAACTGGCACCTGCTTATGATTTGATTAGTACAGCAATATACCCTGAAATTGATGTAAAAATGGCAATGAATATTGGTGATGAACACAGACCGGAGAACATTTATATTGAGCATTTTCAACGGCTTGTACCTGATACCAAAACAGCACAAACTGCTTTGGAAAATCAGGTAAAATCAATGTCAGAAAGGATTGTGAATACTGCAAGAGCACTAAAATCAGACCTTAAATCGGAAGGTATAACTTCTCAGGCATTCGATGAAATAATCAAAATCATTCAATTACGAGTGGACTGGCTCTCAAGATGAAGGTTTCATTCGAAGAAGGAGTGAATCCAGTTATAAATTATTTCGCGGGTGTATCGCCAATTGGGTAATGGTCTTTTGAGCAGCCGATTATCTTGTAGATAAGTACAGAATAGTTTGGTTGGTTTAATCATCTTCTTTGACATAATAATCTTGAAGTGAAATACTCCTGAATACTTCTCTTGTAACAGTATCCCTTTGGAGTATGCAAAACTCACCACAAGGTATGTGAACCCAGATCTCGTTGGTTTTGCCACGAGGTGACTTGTGGAGATAAAGGTATTCGGCCCAACGAGAGTCTGAAACCTCTTCAGCTGGTTCAGGACGTTCTTTCCCAGCCTCGGTAAGGAAATGAAACTCTGTTTCGTTCCGTTTTCCACAAAATGGGCATTCAAATATCTGCATAAGGATTCCTAATGTGCAATTCCTGATCCCGTGGCTTCATCAATTAACCTTCCGGTATTAAACCGGTTAAGGTCAAAGGGTTCACTGATAAAGTGATGTTCGTCCTTGGCAATTAAATGAGCAAGTAACCAACCACCTGCCGGGATGGCCTTGAAACCACCTGTTCCCCATCCACAATTGATATACACACCTGGTGTATCAATAGGGCCAATCAAGGGTGAACTGTCAGGCACGACATCGACCACACCCGCCCATTGCCGTAACAATTTCAATTGACCAAAGGAGGGAAACATTTCCAATAGGCCTGATACAACTGTTTCCTGAGCGGGTAAATTGCCCCTTTGAGTATGGGTAGGTATCCTATCAAGGCCACCCCCAAAGACAATTTCACCTTTATCGGATTGCAGGACATATGTTCCGGTACCCAAGGAAAGTACAACTACATCCAGACAGGGCTTGATTGGTTCGGTTACAAATGCCTGTAGGGCATAATCTAGAATTGGCAGGTTCTGGCCAAGTTTTGCAACAAGATATGGTGTTCCACCCGCTGCAGCAATTCCAATTCGATCAGCCCTTATTTCTCCTTTTGAGGTGATTACTCCCCTAACCCGGCCAGCCTCAAGTAGAAAATCTTCAACCATGCAGTTTTCAATGATGTCCACTCCAAATCCATCTGCTGCTCTTGCGTATCCCCAGGCTACGGCATCATGTCTGGCAACACCGCCCCTGTTTTGCATGATTCCGCCATGGCATTTGTATCTTGCATCCTTCTTTTTGTTCCACAATGGAATTTTGTCCATTACCTGACGGGCTGAAAGCAATTCACCATCCACCCCATTGATGACCATTGCGTTGGCTATGCGATTGCAAATCTCCATTTGAGTGGGGGTATGAGCTACCATCACCATACCCCTTTGGCTGAACATTATATTAAAGTTAAGTTCCTTGGAGAGGTTTTCGTAAAGCCTCAGTGATAGATCATAGAGGGCTACAGATTCCGGATAGAAGTAGTTGGACCTTATGGTTGTGGTATTTCTGCCGGTATTGCCAAGACCAATCGGGCCTTTTTCAAGTATTGCCACGTTCTTTATACCGTGATTTTTGGCAAGATAATATGCTGTTGCTAGACCATGTCCGCCGCCACCAATGATAATCACATCATAAGCAGACTTGGGCTTGGCTTTTCTCCATGCAGGCTTCCAGGAGGGCTTCTTTTTCAGACCCTGGGTAATCAGGGAACCAATATGATAATTCTTCATTTAATTTTCAGCTAACAGGGAAGGCTCCTCCCTCTGCGGTTCGCTTGGCAATGAATTCCTCCATTTCGGCTTTTCGATCCTCATTGATTTTGGGTGGTTCAAAATCGGCAATTATATCCTGCCATTTTGTCAAGGCTCTTTGGCTGGCATCCTGTTCCCCATTTTCTGTCCAGGTACCAAAGTTTGACCAATCAGCGATCAAGGGATCATAAAATGCTGATTGGTATCTGTCCATTGTGTGTTGACAGCCAAAAAAGTGTCCTCCGGGATCAACTTCCCACAATGCTCTCATGGCCAGATCATCCTCAGAGTGAGGTGTCGGTGCACAAAGTTCGGCAATGATTTGGACAACTTCCATATCGGTAATGAGTTTTTCAAATGACACGGTCAATCCACCTTCAATCCAGCCGGCTGAATGAACGAGCATGGTAGATCCTGCCATAATGCAGCTCCATAGCCCCATTTGGGTTTCATTGGCTGCTTGGGCATCATTTATATTGGCCGAGGAACCTGCAGCACATCGCCAGGGAAGACCGACTTTCCTTGCCAGCTGCCCGGAACCCAGGTTTGCCTGGAATTGCTCGGGAGTACCAAAGGCTGGCGCTCCAGATTTCATATCCACATTGGAGGCAAAGGCACCATAACAAACGGGTGCACCCGGATTGTTGATCTGGGCCAGAGCCAATCCTGCCAGACATTCGGCATGGCTGAGGATCAGGGCACCGGCAACCGAAGCTGGAGCCATGGCACCCATCATGCAAAAGGGTGTAACAACAGTCATTTGACCATGGCGTGAAAAATCAATGATCCCTTGTGCCATCGGAATATCAAGGACTCGGGGTGAATTGGTGTTGATGATGGTGTAACACCAGGGTTCAGCCTGAAACTCATCGTCGGTAAGCCCTCTGAAATTCTTGAGTATTTCAAAGGTGTCCAAGGTTTGTGGAGAACCACGCGAGTAGGCACTTGGAAACTTGTCGGAAAGGGTTAACTGGGTCTCGATCACACTGTAATGCCTCAAGTTCGTGGGAATATCCTGGGCCTCAACGAGGGGATTGACCATGTGAAGGGCATCAAAATATTGGGTTAACATTACCAATTCCCGGTAATCGGATAGGCTTGAAGGTCTGCGTCCCCTTTTCAGGTCAGTGGCGTGAGGTGCTCCTGCACCAGGCAGGAAAGTCAACGCCCCAAGTTTCATCTCGAGATCCCTTTTGCGAGTCCCAGCCCTCAACGTGAATTCCGGCGGGGCTGTTTTGAGGGTCTCGGCAATGATTTCCCTACCGATCCTTACCATTCCGGTGTCTTCATCAACCAGGGCACCACCCTGCTTGAATATTTTCCGTGCTTCCGGCAGGAGAACCCTA
>CAZHIL010000353.1:0-4427 GCA_964532985.1 uncultured Albidovulum sp.
ACGGATAATTCATGCCATGGAAGGAATAAGCCAGTGGATAGGTAGAGCCTTCGGCTGGTGTATTTTGATCCTAACCCTGTCGGTTTCTTATGAAGTCATAGTTCGGTATGTATTTAATAGCCCGACAGTTTGGGTTTTTGACATGATGGTTCAGATGTATGGAGCCTTGTTTTTGATGGCAGGTCCCTATGCCTTGGCCCAGGATTCCCATGTCAGGGGGGATGTATTTTATCGATTGTTTCCGGTCAAGTGGCAAGCCAGGATAGATTTTGTACTCTATATCCTGTTTTTCTTCCCGGGCATGCTGGCCCTCTTTTGGTTCGGTTGGGAAATTGCTCAGGACAGCTGGAGATACAAGGAGTTCAGTTGGAACAGCCCGGCCAGGATACAGATTTACTTCTTCAAGACCTTGATTCCCGTTGCCGGTTTTCTGCTGATTCTACAAGGAATTTCAGAGACAATTCGCTGTTGGAAGGCAATGTTTTCAGGTCGATGGCTTCCCCGAATTGAAGATGTTCACGAGACTGAAGAACTGTTGACCAAGTAGTTGGTTCACATATTCAATTTTTGAAAGTGGTATTTTGAAATGACAAACCCCGAAGTAGCAATTTTAATGCTGTGCTTGTTTATCGTCTTAGTACTTCTTGGGTTTCCCATAGCTTTTACCCTGATAGCCATGGGCGTAGGTTTCGGGTTTTATGCTTATTACAGCGGATACGACAGTTTCTTCGATATTTTCAACAATCAAATCTTTTACCTTCTCAATCAGAATACTTATTCGGTAATGGAGAATGATACCCTGGTGGCAATTCCACTTTTCCTGATGATGGGGTATGTCGTCGAACGGGCAAATATCGTCAATCGCCTCTTCTATTCAATTCAAATGGCAGCAAGGCATTTGCCAGGCTCAATGGCGATTGCAGCCCTGATTACCTGTACGATATTTTCAACCGCATCCGGAATAGTTGGGGCAGTGGTCACCCTAATGGGATTGCTGGCCTTTCCAGCAATGGCCAAGGCTTCATATGACAAGACCTTTGCTTCAGGTGTAATTTGTGCGGGAGGAACACTCGGCATACTCATTCCCCCCTCGATCATGTTGATCGTGTATGCGGCAATTGCCGAGTTGTCACCCTTGCGTTTATATGCTGCTGCCGTGTTTCCAGGCCTATTGTTATCCGGTCTATATATTGTTTATGTTTTGACCAGGTCCTTGATCAACCCAAGTATAGCACCCAAACCAGTCATGGAATCGGTTCCACCACAATGGGAAATAATCAAGGATCTTTTTGTCTCCTTTGTACCGCTAACTATCCTTATCCTGCTAGTACTCGGTTCCATCCTTGGTGGATTGGCTACACCTGCAGAAGCAGCTGCAATGGGAGCACTTGGTGGTTTGATACTAGCCATTTTCTATAAATCCCTGACCTGGTCAAGATTGAAGGAGAGTGTCTTTTTGACAGCCAAGGCCACCGCTATGGTTTGCTGGCTGTTTGTAGGTTCCTGGACCTTTGCCTCGGTATTTTCCTATCTAGGGGGGCATGATGTTATTGAGCATTGGGTCCTGGCATTGAATCTGGAACCCTGGCAATTCTTGGTTCTTGTTCAGATGATAATTTTCATATTGGGCTGGCCCTTGGAGTGGTCGGAAATTTTGATCATCTTTGTACCGATCTTTCTCCCCATGCTGGACACGTTCAATGTCAATCCGTATTTTTTCGCGATGCTGGTGGCTCTGAATTTGCAAACCTCGTTCCTGACACCTCCGATGGCAATGTCAGCATATTATCTGAAGGGGGTACTCAAGACACAAATCGAACTGGTTGATATATTTAAGGGTATTCTACCTTATCTGGCGATCGTTATATTTGCCATGATACTCATGTATCAATTCCCACAAATCGCCTTGTGGTTTCCCGACTATCTTTTCGGCGAATATATCCCATAAAAAACATGTCTGAACACGAAGCAAGAAAATATCAAACGGTTACTACATTGCTTGCTGGTATTAAGGATCGACATACGACTTCAGAAGAATTGCTTGTTGATTTATCAGAAAGCTCAAGCGAAGATGAATTCATTATTGACAGGGATCGAGCTCAAATGCTTGACCTCATGACATTGCATGGCAAACCTTTGGGTAATTTACATGGCATTCCTGTTGCCTTGACCCTGAACAGACCTGAAGGTTTTACAGGCAATTCCACTGTGGAAGACCTACTGAATACTCATGGTGCCTTGGCTGTGATACTGAATTCAGACAAGATGAAAGCCAGTTCAGGTGCCACTGATGAATCAGGAAATATTTTAATCTCATCCATTGGGCAGGCAGTATTGGAAAGCAGGCCAAGCCTTGGCTTGGGGATCGGAAGGGGATATGATTTTTGTTTGACTTCATCCGAACTGGGTCTGTTCAGTTATGTACCTTCGTTTGGTTGTGTTCCAAGACATGGATTGACTGATAATCTCAATTCATTCGACAGGGTAGGTTTGCTTGCAAACTTTATTGAAGATATTGCCTACTTAGGTGATTTGGTTTCGGATTATGATTCAAGAGATGGCTTAAACCTATCATATCCACCACCGAATCTGGTGAAAACATTTAAGGATGAGCCTCCAGTATCTCCAGCCTTATGCACATATAACATGGATGATATTCGATCGGATCATGTCGAGGATTTCAATTTGGTCATTGATGAATTGGACACAACCAAGGATAAAGTCGAGTTACCGGATTTTTCCGAGATGATATCCAAGTTTGAAACCGAATTAAAGGATAATCCCGGTAAATGTTATGCCAGGAAATCATTGTATGAGGAAATATTCCGACCTGGTGACAAAAAATCCGTGGAAGGACAAACACTGACCGATATGGAGGAGATGTTTCTTCATTTGGGAAGATATTTCGAGAGATTCTTTTTGGATTATGATGCCTTGATCCTACCTGCTTCGCAAGGGGATATGAATGGCGATGGTTTCATATCACCCATCACCAAGGTGGCAGAAATATGTGGACTTCCTATGATCACCTTACCAGTCTTGAAGGATAAGAATGATAATCCTTTGGGGTTGCTGTTAATTGGTAAATATTGGGAGGATGATCGGTTGATGCGAACCACCAACTGGATTATAAATCAATTGTTTGATTTTGACCTTGAAGAAGAGTCGAAATAAGGAGGCTGTTTACAAATGACCTACATGACTAAACTTATAATCGGATTAGGGGCAACGGCCTTGTTTGCAACTTTTGTTTTGGGGTTGGCCCATAGTATAATAACTGGATTTGCAGGCTTTACGGGCGGCCTTCCGTTCCTCGTGATTGTTCTGTTTGTCCTTGGACTGGCCTCGACCGATTATTATCTTGAATGTGTAAAGAAAGATAAAAGTAAACCCCAATCACATTGAAGTGATTGAGGTTATTCCTTCAGGTCAGTATAACCCGAAGTAAAATTTGGTGATTTTAGGAACCTTGGGGTTTTCGCTGTTCCATAAAACTGTCAAATTCTCTTTGATCTTTCGCTGATTTGAGGTTTTCCAGAAATTCCTCGAATTCCTTCTGCTCCTTTGCAAGACGGTTAAGGGTTTCTGCCTTGTATTTTTCAAATGCCGAATTTTCAGTCATTGGTAGTGATCCTACGATTTTTTTTTGATATCTCTTACCAAAACGATTGGTAACAAGCAGGAAAAACAACACAGCCAACCCGAGTATCCAGTTTACAATAAATGAAACCACCATTACTGCAACCCAGGCCAATACTCCCTGCTTATCCATCCATGCGATGAAATCGTTCCAAGCTTGCTTTACCTTGTCCATATTTTTCTTCCTTAACCTAATTTGTGTTATGGGATAAAAACTTCATCCTGCAATGTAAATAGCATTAACATTGATTGTTTTCAAGTATTATTTTGAAAATAATCCCAAACCCCTCAGATAATATCCAACTCCTGATTCTAGAATTTGTTCTGGTTCGATTGTGCTGGCTGCATCAAATGACTTTCGTCCATATAGTTCAACAACACCATGGCTTAGGGCCCAAATGTGGTCACAAATCAGGGTTACCGGGGGTAGGTCGGGTTTCATAGTAAGGTCTGTAATTCGGTTCAGGGCATTTTGTATCACTTCCTTGGCACTCTTGGCTTGTATGGAAAGTTCCGGGTGATCTCTGGGGGAAATGCCCGATTCAAACATGATGATGTAATGACCAGGGAATTTTTTGGCGAATTCCAGATATGCCTTACCGGTGGCACGAAATGCTTCCCTGGGATTGTTTTTCTTTTTTTGATAGGCATCATTCAACATCGACCGAAAATTTTTGAAGCCCTCTATTGCAACCATCTGCAGCAACTCTTCCTTGGATTTGAAGTGTCGGTAGGGAGCTGCAGGTGAAACTCCTACCCGTTTGGCCGCTGCCGCAAGGGTAAAGGCT
>CAZHIL010000354.1:0-2788 GCA_964532985.1 uncultured Albidovulum sp.
GTGTTTCGCTGAAATGGGTCTTTTTCAATTTAGCCAAGAATTTTTAAGAAACCGTATTTCTTAAATTGTTCTCTCCACCATTAGTTTCTTTACCTCGGCGATAGCCTTGGCTGGGTTCAGCCCCTTGGGACATGTCTTGGAACAGTTCATGATCGTATGACATCGGTACAACCTGAAGGGGTCCTCCAACTCGTCCAGCCTTTTCCCGGTTCCCTCATCACGACTATCAATTATCCAGCGATAGGCGTGCAAAAGCGCTGCCGGTCCCAAATAGCGGTCGCCATTCCACCAATAGCTGGGACAAGATGTTGAACAACAGGCGCACATGACGCATTCGTAAAGACCATCAAGTTTTTTCCTATCCTCGGGTGACTGTTTCCACTCAGTACCAGGATCGGAAGTTTGGGTTGAAAGCCATGGCATGACAGCTGCATGTTGGGCATAAAAATGTGTCAGATCAGGAACCAGATCTTTCACAACCTCCATGTGGGGCAGTGGATAGATTTTGACATCATCCTTGATTTCTTCGACACCCTTGATGCAGGCCAGGGTATTTTCTCCATCGATATTCATGGCACATGAACCGCAAATCCCTTCTCGGCAGGACCGGCGGAATGTAAGTGTTGGATCAATTTCATTCTTGATTTTGATTATGGCATCCAAAACCATCGGTCCGCAATCGTCCATATCCACATGATAGGTATCTAGGCGAGGATTATCGGCTTTATCCGGATCCCAGCGATAAACCCTGAATTTCCTGATATTGTCGGAAGAGGCAGGATTGGACCACTCCTTGCCTGCCTTGATTCTTGAATTCTTGGGTAACCTTAATTCAACCATAATATTCTACTCTATTAATTATCATTATCGCATGGAGCCAGGGTATTACTTGATGGCATAAATTCGTCTCGTCTAAGGTTGGTGGTAGTTTCGAAATTTATTGCAACCGATCTGATGATTTCACCATCAGAATTTATCCCCAATTTCGCTGTACCAGTTTGTTTCACCTGGGGTCCTTGTTTTTCGTCACATAAATGGTCTCTGATGCTCTTGTTCTGAGTTGTTGGTTCGGAACAACCAACCAGCATTACAGCCATTATTCCAATCAATAAAAAATGTTTCAACCTAGTACACCCTTTTCTTAGGAGCTATGATTTCAGGATCGATACCTCCTTCTTCCAGTGAATACAGTAATTCCGAGTGAACTGGTCGATAGGTCATTTCAACCTCAGTCTTGTTAACCCAGGCCAGACTGTGAACTCGCCAATTCTTGTCGTCCCTTTCAGGATAATCCTCATGAGCATGAGCACCACGGCTTTCCTTTCTTTCGTAAGCTGATTTAACCGTAGCAAGCGAACTAGCCATGAGGTTTTCCAATTCAAGCGTTTCCATGAGGTCCGAATTCCAAATCATGGATTGGTCGGTTACCTTGATATCGTCCATGGAAGCAGCAATCTCCTTGATTTCCTCCACCCCTTTCGCAAGAGTATTATCACTTCGGAAAACGGCAGCATATTCCTGCATGGCTTTTTGCATCTTCAACCTGATTTCTGCAGTTGGTATCTCTCCATTCGAATGTCTGGTCTTGTCAAATTTATCCACAATGGCTTCCACGGATCTGTCATCCCCTCCAGGAATTGATCCGCCAGGAGTCAGAATTTGACCTGCCCTGATGGCAGATGCCCGGCCGAAAACAACCAGATCGGTCAGGGAATTCGACCCCAGACGGTTTGCTCCATGTACGGATGCGCTTGCTGCTTCCCCAACGGCCATCAACCCTGGTTGAATCGCATCGGGATTATTCTTCGAAGGATTTATTACCTCTCCCCAATAGTTGGTGGGAATACCACCCATGTTATAATGAACGGTAGGCAGTACAGGTATTGCTTGCCTCCTGACATCGACACCGGCAAAGATTTTTGCTGATTCCGATATTCCCGGCAATCTTTCCGCCAGAATTTCCGGTGGAAGATGATTGAGGTGAAGCAGGATATGATCCTTGTCAGGTCCGACACCTCGACCTTCCCTGATCTCAAGTGTCATGCATCTTGAGACAACATCCCTACTAGCAAGATCCTTGTAGGTTGGGGCATAACGCTCCATAAACCGCTCACCCTCGGAATTCGTCAGATAACCCCCTTCACCACGAGCTCCTTCCGTGATCAAAACACCCGCACCATAGATGCCCGTCGGATGAAACTGGACAAATTCCATATCTTGGAGAGGAAGGTTTGCCCTGGCTACCAAACCATTGCCGTCACCTGTACAGGTATGAGCAGAAGTGGCTGAAAAATACGATCGACCATAACCACCTGTCGCAAGAACAACCATTTTTGCCGAAAATTTGTGTAACTGTCCGGTTTCCAGGTCCCAAGCCACGATTCCCTGGCAAACTCCATCTTCAGAAAAGATGAGATCAAGAGCAAAGTACTCTATGAAAAACTCTGCCTTTTTCTTCAATGATTGCCCGTATAGGGTATGGAGTATGGCATGGCCGGTTCTATCGGCAGCAGCACAAGTTCTCTGAACCGGTGGGCCTTCGCCAAACTTGGTCGTGTGTCCTCCAAATGGCCTCTGGTAAATTTTGCCCTCAGGGGTACGACTGAAAGGCACCCCATAGTGTTCCAATTCATAAATTGCCCTAGGTGCCTCTCTGACGAGGTATTCCATAGCGTCATTATCACCGAGCCAATCAGAACCCTTGACAGTATCATAGAGATGCCATTGCCAACCATCCGGTCCCATGTTACCCAAAGATGCTGCGATTCCACCCTGAGCAGCCACTGTA
>CAZHIL010000355.1:0-5302 GCA_964532985.1 uncultured Albidovulum sp.
TCTCCAGTACATAAATTGATGATTTCTGGATCAATTGGGTTGACGAACCATTGGGAAGGGAAACGGGTATAGTTCCAAAGGCACCGGCATTGTTATTATGACCGAGCACTAGTTTCCCATCAAGGACCAAACCACCACCGATAAAGGTATCAACGAAAAAGTAGCCAAATGAATTCCTAGCACTACCCTGACCAAAGACAAGTTCACCATTGCATGCCATGGTTCCATCATTGGCACTGATAGTGGGAAGTGAAGTTATGACAGAAATTTCCCTGTTCAGGTCAAAATCCTTCCAGCTATCCATTTTCTCCTTCGCTACACCTATTACATCACTCCATTTCCAAAGCTCGAAGGGAACAGCAATACCAATACCGATGATTCGGGTATGCAAGGAGGGTGATATTTCATTTTGAATGTCAGTAATATTGTTACGTACAAACTGCAGAACCCTTTCTGGTGTCGGGAAGGTGTAATATATACTTCTTTCTGCACGGATCTGACCCACGAAGTCCACCAGAACCAATTCAGCATGCCTGCGTTCTATCAAAAGACCAAAGGAAAAGGCTCCATCCGGGTTGAGGCTGATGGGAAGGTAAGGTTTGCCAACATTCCCCTTGACAGGTTTTCCCTTTATGATGAGGTCAGCATCCTCAAGCTTTCTTGTTATTACCGATGAGGTTTGTGCTGAAAATGATGTCAGTTGGGCAATTTTGGAACTTGGAATATTTCCAGTTTTCCAAATGAGGGATAGAATTAGCCGTTCATTGTGGTTCCGGATGCTGGATGAATCCATACCCTGGTAAATGAAAGGATTTGCAAGCTTCTCGTTTTCCAATATTAAAAAATTAATTTATGATAAAAAAAAATTAGTAAACAAGGTTTATTTATTATTGACAATCCAATTTGTTTGCAATAAACATTTCAATTCTACAATCAAAATTTACTGAAATCATTCAGTGGATTACTTGAAATCCAAGAGGAGGAAAAAATGAAAAAACTGCTTACTATAGCTGCAATTTCCGTTTCGTTGATGGCTGGAACCAGTTCTGTTTCGGCCATGGACGTTTCTGCTTGCCTGATCACCAAGACCGAATCCAATCCATTCTTTGTTAAAATGAGGGAAGGTGCTAATGCCAAGGCGGAAGAAATGGGAATTTCGCTCAAAAGTTATTCCGGTAAAATCGACGGGGACAACGAATCCCAGGTAACTGCAATCGAGACCTGCATTGCTGATGGGGCAAAGGGAATTCTGATCACACCTTCGGATACCGCAGCCATTGTAACATCCGTGACCCAGGCAAGGGATGCAGGATTGCTCGTCATTGCCCTTGATACACCCCTTGATCCAATTGATGCAGCTGATTCCACATTCGCAACTGATAACTTTGTTGCTGGTGAGCTGATCGGTCAATGGGCTGCTGCAACCTTGGGTGCTGACGCTGCCAATGCCAGGATCGGATTGCTTAACATCAATGTCAGCCAGCCTACTGTAGGTGTACTTCGAAACCAGGGTTTCTTGCAGGGATTCGGAATTGACTTGGGTGATCCCAACAAGTGGGGTGATGAAGATGATTCTCGAATCGTAGGTAATGATGTATCCAACGGTAACGAAGAAGGTGGTCGCACGGGTATGGAAAACCTGTTGGCAATCGATCCCATGATCAACGTTGTTTACACGATCAACGAACCTGCAGCAGCAGGTGCTTATGAAGCCCTGAAGGCTATCGGACGAGAAAATGATGTACTGATTGTTTCCGTTGATGGTGGATGTCCGGGTGTTCAGAACATCAAGGATGGTGTCATTGGTGCAACTTCGCAGCAATATCCATTGCTGATGGCTTCCCTTGGTATTGAGGCCATCGCAGCATGGGCTGCAGATGGATCCAAACCGGATAACACACCAGGTAAGAACTTTTATGATACGGGTGTTTCCTTGATAACCGACCAGCCAGCTGATGGTGTTGAAAGTATTGATACTGATGAAGGAATGTCCCTCTGTTGGGGTTGATTCTGCTATAGAATTGATTTAAAGTGTTTGATCTGAGGACAGTTTTGCTGTCCTCGGATTTTTATTATAAAGACCCAGAGTTCCATCAATCAGCAGGGCAAAAGCAATATGGTAGAAAATGCAACTGATGATATCCATTCAGAGGTAGAATCAGACCATAACAGTCTCATTCGAAAATTTCACCATTTACTGCACCAGACACCAGCAATTGTACCGCTGATTGTCCTTTCTTTATCCATCCTGGTTTTTGGCCTTTTGCTGGGACCCAAATTCTTTTCACCCTTTGCCCTTACCCTGATCCTACAGCAGGTTCAGATAGTTGGTATCGTCGGTGCTGCCCAAACATTGGTCATTCTTACGGCGGGGATTGATTTGAGTGTTGGGGCAATCATGGTATTCAGTTCCGTCATCATGGGGCAATTTACCTTTCGATATGGCCTTCCACCCACTGTGGCCGTTGCTTGTGGATTACTTTGCGGTTCCTTGATCGGATGCATCAATGGCTGGTTGGTGGCCAAAATGAAACTACCGCCATTCATCGTTACACTTGGCATGTGGCAAATTGCCTTGGCTGCGAACTTTCTATATTCTGCGAATGAAACGATACGTAGTCAGGATATCGCAGCAGAGGCACCCTTGTTGCAGATCTTCGGTACCAAGTTCAATATAGGGGGAGCGGTCTTTACCCTCGGTGTCATTTTCATGGTCTTTCTGGTTCTCTTTCTGGCCTATGTTCTGAAACATACCGCCTGGGGCAGGCATGTATATGCGGTAGGAGACGATCGCGAAGCAGCCGGATTGTCCGGGGTTAATGTGAATTTCACACTTATTTCGGTATATACCATTGCAGGCTTGATCTGTGCCATTGCGGGTTGGACCTTAATCGGAAGAATTGGCTCGGTATCACCCACTTCGGGACAGTTGGCCAATATCGAGAGCATCACTGCCGTGGTGATTGGAGGGATATCCCTTTTTGGTGGTAGGGGATCGATTTTAGGCATGTTTTTTGGAGCTCTTATCGTTGGAGTGTTTTCCCTGGGTCTCCGATTGATGGGTGCAGATGCCCAATGGACCTATTTGTTGATCGGTACGTTGATAATTGTTGCCGTAGCACTGGACCAATGGATTAGAAAGGTAGCTGCCTGATGGAACCCATACTGGCAGCCCGGGGATTGGTCAAGAGATTTGGTCGGGTAACTGCCCTGGACAATTGTGATTTTGAACTTTATCCAGGTGAAATACTTGGTGTCATCGGGGACAATGGTGCCGGCAAGTCAACCCTCATCAAATCCCTGTCGGGTGCTGAAATTCCTGATGAAGGGGAGGTATTCCTTGAAGGTCAAGCGGTACATTTTTCATCTCCCATAGATGCCCGAAAGGCCGGAATCGAAACGGTTTACCAGACCTTGGCCATGTCACCTGCCTTGGCGATTGCCGACAACATGTTCATGGGCAGGGAAATACGCAAAAAGGGGCTGATGGGCCAATTGTTCCGAAAACTCGATCATTCCAAAATGCAGAAAATTGCCCATCAAAAACTCACCGACTTGGGAATAATGACAATTCAGAACATCAACCAGGCTGTTGAAACTCTTTCCGGGGGACAAAGGCAGGGTGTCGCCGTGGCCAGGGCCGCAGCCTTTGGTTCCAAGGTGATAATCATGGATGAGCCTACTGCTGCCCTTGGTGTGAGGGAGAGCAGACGTGTCCTTGACCTGATACTTGATGTCAAATCCCGGGGAATTCCAATCATATTGATTTCTCACAACATGCCTCATGTCTTCGAGGTTTCCGACCGAATTCATATCCATCGGCTTGGCCGTCGATTATGCGTTATCAAACCAGATGATTTTTCCATGTCGGACGCGGTTGCCTTCATGACAGGTGCCAAGAAGCCGCCGTCAGAATTTGTCGGTACCGCCTGACATTCCATTTTCAGCATCCATTGCTGCACACAAATTGTCCACAGTAAAGCATCTCTTGGTTCCGGCCATCATCTTCAACGGATAATCATGGTGGTGGTCAAATAGCTATATTACATTCGGCTTTGATATTTTTTCTAATCCCCATTCGCATTTTGGGGCACATGCCTAAATGCATAATCCTTACCCCCTACTAGTGAGGGTATTTGCTTGCGGGACAAGTCAACAAGAGTAAGATCTAGGGTATAATTTGCCTGGCAAGGCTCCTTGCCACCCAAATCCGCTATCACCTCTCCCCATGGATTCACGATCATGGAATGACCATACGATGTTCGGCCATCATCATGGTCACCAACCTGAGCAGCGGCAATGACCCATGTACCGTTTTCTATGGCACGGGCCCTTAACAGCACTTCCCAATGAGCCTTTCCTGTTGAGACGGTAAAAGCCGATGGTATGAATACGACAGAGGCCCCCTTTTGACAATACTCTCGATAAATTCCCGGAAATCTCAAATCATAACAGATGCTCATACCCCATGATCCCCAAGGAGTGTCTACCAATACAGCAACATCACCTGCCGTATAACGCTGGGATTCACCAATTGCCTTCCTACCCTCAAGAAAGACATCAAACAAATGAATCTTGTTGTAAGAGGCTAGGATTTTACCCTGTGGTGTAATCAGTACCGAACAGTTGTAGAATTTGTCTCCCTCTCTTACCGGCGTGGAACCGATATGGATCCACTTGCCGAATTCCACGGCAAGATCTTGGCAGGTTATGATAAAAGGATCATTTTCAACGGTGGTTATCGATTTCCGGGCTTTTGAAAAATTTTTGTTCATCAGCCCCGATACTTCAGGCAGGGCAATGAGATCCGAATTACCAGACTTTTGTATAATCCGTTTGACCAGTTCGATATTTCCCTGATGATTGTCAGTGGAACACATCTGTACCAAAGTCACATCTAATTTCATCTCTACCGATCAAGATTTAACAAAACATTAGTGCCACCGACACCCTCATGCTGAAGATAACCAAATTCATCCTGTAAACAAGAAATTTTATGCAAATGGCATCTTATCCTTGAGGATGAGGGATTTTCTGGTTTCCAAAACAGCCTCTAAATAGGATTTAAAGTTATTGGTAACCTTCTTTTGCTGCACCACAGCCAATAGAAATTTGAACCGGGTTTCTTGAAGGAAGGGCCAACAATTCCTATATCCGAAACTATCAAAATATTCCAAACCCGAAGAACTTTGAAGTAAGTTCGACAACAGATTTTAACATACAGGAAGGTTATATATGAGCACAGTAATCGGAATTGACTTGGGTACTACCAACTCTTGCGTAGCCATAATGGAAGGTACCG
>CAZHIL010000356.1:0-5018 GCA_964532985.1 uncultured Albidovulum sp.
AACTTTGCGGGACAGACCGGAAGGATCAAATCAATTGGACATCGTTCCTGGGCCAGGGTCCAATAGGAAAAGGGTATCGGGTATCGGAAAACCAATTGATATGAATTGGCCTATAGGTTATTAATTAGTTGCTTTGGTATAACCACATTTAGCACTCATTTTTCCATTTGTAGTTTAGGCAACATTTACACCCATTTCAATCGTATTACTAGTACCATATCATCGCTACCGCATTTACAATTATTTTGGTCCACAAGAATTCCCATTATTTGAGGATCTATTCGAAAAAAAATTGGGAATAAGTGGCAAATTAATTTGATGGAAGTTCCCATTATATTTGGTTGAGAAATTTTCTCCGACATAGTCAACTTTGACTGAGAGAAAGATGATTTTTTCACCATTTTCTAAAGTTCTTACTTGGTGATTCAACAATGCTACAATTGATGGGCTTAGTACAGTAAGGAGAATACTGGAAAAGAAACTGCGATAATTCTGCCTAAGGGTAGATTATGGGTTGAATGGGATTAAAAAAAGATACAAAAAAAGTAAGAGATGCCTCTGAATTATAATAGAAAATATTACTAATTTGTGTAGTGAATCTATAGCTTGTTAAATACCATGATATATTAGGGATAGAAGAATGTATATTAGAGGGATTTTTTCCTATATCCAAACTTTAGTATATAAAGTTTCCTATAGGATGTTAGCCAGGCTTTTACCAAATTATTCAACCAGGGAAAAGGCAGAAATAGTGTATCGTTATATAAAAGCCCACCAGAGACTGCCCGAAACAAAAATACCACAACGATTTAACGATATTCTACTAAAGATGAAGTTAAGTAATGACCTTTACGACCCGATCCGGCAATTTGTAACTGACAAGGAATATGTAAAAATCTACATTTCAGCGATTGTGGGTTCCCAATATAATCTTCAAACTCTACAAATTCTTAGAAATGAAGAGGATATACGTTTCCTGAATTTAACTGTTTTTCCATGTATTTTGAAACCAACACATCGAAGTGGGAATGCAATGATAGTAAAGAAAAGTGGAGATGTAGATTTAGATATCTTGTATAAATGGATTACAAAAGAAAGTAATTATTTTCATGAAAGCAAAGAAAAAAATTATCGCTATCTTAAACCAAAAATTATTGTGGAAGAGTTTTTCTCTGAGGATAGTGAAAAACTGCCATTTGACTATAAGTTCTTTTGCTTTAATGGGAAGGTAAAATTTATACAAGTTGATATAGATAGGTTCACTAGACATACTAGAAATTTTTATGATACTAACTGGAATAGGTTACCCTTTTCACTAATATATAATACCGGAATATCTATACCTTCTCCCCCTAAACTTGATGAAATGATATTTATTGCAAGCAAATTATCAGAACCTTTTTGTTTTGTCCGTATAGATATGTTCTCATTAAATAATAAAATACGTGTTGGTGAAATTACTAATCTTCCTGAAAGTGGTCTGGGAAAATTTTTCCCAAGTGAAGTGGAATATGAATTGGGAAAGTTTTTTGTTTAGGCTTTGATTCCCGATATATATTTTTTCCTATGAATAGGGGAGTCTTGACATTTTTAAAATCTATTTTTTGCTAACATCATTTCTGAGCAAGGATATCAGCATACTCATAAAAGTGACTCAAATATTGACAAATAAGATACCAGAATAGTCATCGATATTGATGTTTAACTTATTGGAGCTTAATCTTTGTGAATTGTTGTTATATATTTTTTTCCTATTTGTATTGCCCTAAGGGAAGTTTTTCGTATTTATTCTATTTTTAGAAAGGAACACCAAATACCGTTTCTAGATTTGGGGTTAAAATTTGTTTAATGGCAGTTCTTATTACTGGAGTGGCAGGCTTTATCGGATTTCATATCAGTCAGAGGTTACTTTCAGAAGGAGAATCGGTTATTGGTATTGATAATTTGAATGAATTTTCCGAAGTTGAAATAAAAATTTCAAGGCTAAAACAATTGCTCCCCAAATCAAATTTTACTTTCCTGAAAGTGAATATTCACGATAAGGATGAACTTGTACAAAAATGGAATAAGTTAAACGAGGTCAAGTATATTGTACACCTTGCTGCTCAGACAGGAGTTAGGTCATCGGTCGAAAAACCACATTTATATATATCTTCAAATATTGATGGCCATTTCAATATTCTTGAATTAGCTAGAAATCTTAAAAACCTAAAACATTTTATTTATGCCAGTTCCTCATCTGTGTATGGAAACTCGAAGAATATACCATCTAAACTTGACGATGATACCGGGAATCCAAGATCGTTGTATGCTGCAACAAAAAAAGCAAGTGAACTAATGACAACCGCTTATTCAAATTTGTATGGAATACCAGCAACTGGGTTGAGATTTTTTACAGTATACGGTCCATGGGGACGTCCAGATATGTCTCCATTTATTTTCGTGAAATCTATTTTAGAAAACCGTCCTATTAAGATATTCAACAATGGTCAAATTCGTCGTGATTTTACATACATCGATGATATTGTTGAAGGGATACACTCAGTTATTCAACGCTCCTTCACTTACACTAGTGAAGATACTTCTCACCGACTATATAATTTAGGTAATACAAAGAGCATTCCTCTACTTCACTTTATTGAAGTAATTGAGGAATCTTTGGAAAAGAAAGCAGTGAAAAAGTATTTACCTATGCAACTTGGTGATGTTGTTGAAACCTGTGCAGACATAGAAGCATCACGTCGTGACCTTGGCTATGATCCTAAAGTATCAATTGAAGAAGGTATACCCAAATTTATTGACTGGTTTAAACTTCATTATGGATTCTCCTGATTAATTTTCAGGAGATAGCCTCATAGGAAAATTGATGCGAATTTCGATTATTGGAACTGGCTATGTAGGGCTAGTCTCTGGTGCATGCTTCTCGAAACTTGGTTTAAATGTAATATGTGTAGATAATGATGTTGAAAAACTCAACAGACTTCAACACAACATAATTGATATATATGAGCCAGGTCTTGAGGAATTGGTTCGCAGAGGAATAAATAGTGGCAAGTTGAGTTTTAGTGATGACCTACCTAATGCCGTTAACCAATCGGATATAGTATTTATTTCTGTTGGGACACAAGGAAAGCAAAACGGTGAATTGGATATATCTCAGGTTTTAATATCTAGTCATGAAATTGCAAAAGCTATGGTCGGGTACACATTAATAGTTACTAAATCAACAGTGCCAGTAGGAACTGGAAGTGAAATCGAAAAAATTGTTAAAAATATAGCAGATAAGAAATTATTTGATATTGTATCCAATCCTGAATTTTTGCGCGAAGGATCAGCTGTTTATGATTTTTTAAATCCGGAACGTATTGTTATTGGTTGCAAAAATGAAAAAGTCGCTAATTTGTTGGCAGGTCTTTATAAAAGGATAAACCTTGGTCCAGTTTTTCAAACAAGTATTGAAACAGCCGAGTTAATAAAATTTGCATCCAACAGTTTTCTTGCAACAAAAATCACCTTTATTAATGAAATGTCAATCCTATGCGAAAGTGTTGGAGCAGATATCAGGGACTTAGCTACCGCATTGAGGTTTGATAAGAGAATCGGTGACACTTACTTATCCCCAGGACCAGGTTACGGTGGAAGTTGTCTACCAAAAGATACAAAGGCACTTTTTGAAACTGCAAGGAATCATGATGTTCAGTTGCCGTTGATAAATTCAGTCATTCAAGCGAACGATGATAGAGTCATCCAACTATCTCAAAGAGTCATAAATTCATTTGAAAATTCGAAAGGAATCAGAATTGGAGTGTTAGGTACAACCTTCAAAGCAAATACAGATGATATTCGACATTCACCATCCATTTATCTTATTCTCAGGCTTATGCGCGCTGGTTTCAAAATCAATACCTATGACCCAAAAGGAAATATAAATACCCTTAAATCTCTTCCTGAAGCTCAAGTTTGTGAGAATGCCTATGAGGCCGGCATTAATTGCCAAGCAATAATTATTATGACTGAGTGGGAAGCCTTTAGAGATTTGGATTTTGACAAGCTTGGTAAACTTATGAGCAAGAAGTTAATATTCGACTTCCGGAACCTACTTGATGAAAAGAAACTACTAAAACTTGGATTTACATATAAAGGGGTTGGATTCAAAACACCCGAAGGAATCAAAAATTAAGCTTCCATTTTGTTCTATTATATCAAACCTATTTATCTGTGTTTCAATTTCTAGCAAGGATCAACACTTGGTTAACTACCTCAATTTAAAATTTGTGGTTAAACTCTTTTATTGGTCAACTCTAATCTCATCATTACCAATAACTAAAATTGAACCGAAAAAAATATCATGAACGAACTGGTATCTGTAATTATGCCGGTATACAATTCGGAGCAATATTTAGAAGAAGCAATCAATTCAGTACTTTCACAAACATATAAAAATTTTGAGTTGATAATTATCAATGACAGTTCTACAGACAAAACAATAGACATTTTAAGGTCATTTACTGACCCAAGGATTAAATTAGAAAATTTATCAAATAATGTTGGTATCACCAAAGCACTAAACGTAGGAATAAAAATTTCTACTGGAAAATACATTCTCAGGATGGATTCTGATGATATTTGTTTGGGTAATCGTTTTGCTAATCAAGTACGATTTATGACTCAGAACCCAAGTATTGCAGTTTCAAGTGGAGAAGCAATTATAATACATAATGATAATATAACTGATAAAGTCCTCAAACCTCCAAGAAAGCACCGCGATTGTTTAAGTACTTTAGTTTCTGGCAGTTCATGTTTCGTTCATCCAGCAACAATAATGCGGCGTACTATATTTCTAGAGGGCAACTTATACGATCCAAATTACCTGGTAGCACAAGATTATGAACTTTGGGCAAGATTAATTAACGTTTATACTTTTGGCAATCTTTCAAAGAAACTTATTTATTACAGAATTAGTAATAAGAATATTTCTTTTTTGTATAAAGATTCTCAAAAAGCAAATACTCTTAAGG
>CAZHIL010000357.1:0-9146 GCA_964532985.1 uncultured Albidovulum sp.
GTCTCAATTTAGCAATTATATTTACTGCAAACCTTTCCGGATTAACGCTTGCCTGGACATTGTTACAGGCCGGTGGACCTGACGCGGGGATATTTGCTTTTGTCATTGGAGTTGCGGCAGCTCTTGCTGTAGGAGCCGCAGCCGGACTTGTGATGGGACTTGCCGTCGCTTATACGGGTGCCCATCCAATTTTGGTTTCATTAGCCATGATGATATTTCTGCGGGGACTTGGTGAGTTCCTTACACGAGGGGGCGATATATCCGGTTTTCCAGAATTTGTTGGAACCATCGGTCATGGTAGTTTGTTCCTGATACCCATTCCCATGATTATTTTTACACTGGTTGCCCTGGCTTGGCATGTAATGCTGGTTTCAACTAAACATGGATTTTCAGTCTACATGATTGGTTCAAACCTAAACGCCTCTGAATATTCAGGAATTCCAACCAAGAAGACGTTAACCCTGATTTATACATTTTCAGGTGTCTTATGTGGTATTGCCGGAATTCTCATGGTTTCCCGTTTCAATTCTGTTCGGGTTGGGCATGGTGAAGCCTTGTTGCTGGTGACCGTATTGGCTTGCTTCTTGGGTGGCATTGATCCTTTTGGTGGATTTGGAAAAGTAATGCCAGTGGTTATTGCCTTGATTATCCTGCAAGTATTGTCTTCGGGGTTAAACCTTTTGGGGGCCAATCAGCATCTGTCAACTGCTGTATGGGGTTTATTTTTGATTTTAGTCATGGTAATCAGGCACGTGGTAAATCAATTGAGGAATTATTTGGCAAGAAGGGAATGACATGAAGGGATTTGGCGTACATGCTTGCATGTGGACGACGAAATGGGATCGTGATGGAGCTGAACTGGGTGTTCGTTCGGCAGCAGGTTACAATGTAGATTTTGTGGAAATTCCTTTATTGGATCCATCAATTGTAGATACAGTTCATACACGCAAACTGCTGGAAAAATATGAATTGAATGCAGTATGTTCATTGGGCTTGCCTGAAGATAGATGGCCTTCGAGCAATCCTGAAGGTGCGATATCTTTTTTGAAAATTGCCCTGGAGAAATCCAAGGAAATGGGAGCAGATGCACTGACTGGAGTCACATTTGGCGGAATTGGAGAACGAACCGGTTTTCCACCTACTAGGGCTGAAATTGACAATGTAGCGTACGCTGTGGATGTAATAGGCAAATATGCCAAATCCCTGGGGTTACTATTTGGTATCGAACCGGTAAATAGATATGAAACCCATTTGCTTAACACTGGCTGGCAAGCTCGGGATCTAATTGAACGTATCGGCAATGACAATGTGTTCATTCACCTTGATACATATCACATGAACATCGAGGAAAAAGGTGTTGTGAATGGTATCATTGATGCGTCAAAATATTTGAAATACATTCATCTCTCCGAGAGTGACAGGGGAACACCAGGATGTGGAACCTGTGATTGGGATGAAATATTTGCCGGGCTGGCAGCCGTCGGGTTTGACGGTGGAATGGCAATGGAAAGTTTTATTGAGCTACCACCAGAAATTGCAAATGGATTATGTGTCTGGCGTCCCGTCGCCAACAGCAATACCGAGGTAATGGATGAGGGACTGCCCTTCCTTCGCAACAAGGCAAAGCAATACAGGTTAATTTAGGCAGCCTCTGACAAAATCATTGGTATTGGAATGATTGGAGGATTCCAAATTAATTCGCTTGCAAATTACATTGGAATTTATCCTGATTGCAACGATTGGGCAGTTTGGATTTTGTACACCTATACCTGATAAACTCCTTTCACTTCTGGCAAAACCTCTTGTCAGTCGTTGGCAGGATTGCCGAAACTCCTGTTCTCAATGCCGGGCAGATGCAAAAGGTTGACAAGATTGTCAAGAAGGCATTGGAAATCGAAAGTGACATATCCCGGATTGTTGAATTGTTTTTGTTAATTTTTTCTTGACGTTTTGATTTGAAATGCCTATTTTAGTCATTGGAGGCTCGGCCAGGTGAAATGTCCCCTGGTTTTTTGCCTCTTTTTTTATGTTGTGCCTACCGACCAGCTTTGTAAGGATTTGGAACGTAAGTGATGCCATAGGTTTCAAAACCTTGACCATGGTCTTGTTTCTTGTATTGCAACCTGCTTAAACCAGCCCCGAACATGTCGGCAATTTCAGGACGGGTTTCAGCATCCATACCCCGATTTGGCAAACGAAAACCCCAATTGATTGCGTATATGCACAAATCTGCGGCCTGTACAGCTATGGCAGTATGGGATGAAACAAACAAAGGGGTTGGCACTACAAGATACGCCCGTTTACGCCCATTTTCTGTTTTCGAAAAATATTTTTCCATCTGGACCACGAAACGACCATCTTGGATCCTCTCGGTTTCATCCATGACAATCACACCGTGTTCATTTTTTTCCTCCAAAAAATAATAGAATCTTTCGAACAGAAACACTTGGTCCTTGCGCAAAAAGTCTTGGTATCGACTATTCGCTGGCCGACGAGCTTGACGTGGTATAGAAACTGCAAATACAACCACATCCATATCCACAAGAAGTTTGACAATACCTTGGGCCATTCTCAGACAGGCCTGTCCGTATGCGGTATACTGTTCACCTTTGGCCTTATCCTTGTTTTCCAAGAACTTCTTGACAAGATCCCTTCGCCTGTCATCAGGGAATTCTGTATCCTGGGAAGCCCATTCAAACTTCTTTTTACTGAGAAGCTTGGAACCCTTAAACTCTATAAGCCTCTGGCCAAAGCAATGCAGTTCCAAGGCCCGTATATCTTGAACAAGCGACCAGAGCTTTCTCATATGAATCGAAAAACCGCCTCGGACTTCATAGGGCATGGTCTTGTGATCATGCCCACTCTCATCCATGAAAAACATCTGTGCCATTTTCTTGGATCTTCCCTTGTGAACGATTGGCGATAATTTTAAAAACCTTCCTTTATACCAAGGTTGCCTTAATTCCAATGTAAATGGAATGTTCCTTTCATCATCCGGTCATTCCTACTTTACTCTTCTTAATACGTTCTACATTCTTGAATTGCTCAAGTCCAAACGAAGATTATATTGATGGTTACTTTTGAGAAATGGTATCAAATCAAGCAAACCCTTTTTTCAATTTTGGTGGATCAATAAGTTACCGAAAAAATTTCTTTGTGGATAAGTTTTTTGTCCAAATTTCAACAATCTTACCTATCCTTGGGGCTTCAGCGAAACTAATCTGTGACGCTTTGCGTCAAATTTGAATTTTACTAATATACTCGAAGTTTCACCACTCTGTTTAATGATGAGGTTAGGTTGGTTTTCATTAATTTTTTTGGAAATCTTTAACCATTCAAAAAGGAAAAAACATGGACAAGACATCAGAGGAATATCAGGCAAGTTTGGATATTTGCAATGACAGAAGTAACGGCATCACCAGACTACTGGAAATCATGAAACGATTGAGAGACAAGGACAATGGTTGTGCATGGGATCTTGAACAGGATTATCAATCACTGGTTTCACATGTCATAGAAGAAGCTTACGAGGTTGTAGAGGCGATTGAATCAAATAATGTCAATTCCTTGAAGGAAGAGCTTGGGGATTTGTTGTTTGGAATCGTTTTTTTGTCCCATCTTGCTGGTGAAGCCAAGCATTTTAATTTTTATTCGGTCGTAGATGTGATTGCCGATAAAATGATCCGAAGGCACCCCCATGTATTTGCTGACAATGAGGATATAAAAACGGTAAAGGATCAAATAATCAACTGGGAAAATATCAAGAAAATCGAACAGAAGCATCAGGACAGCAATCATTCCGATAGTTTGAAGAATAGCAAACTACCTGCTTTGCATTTGGCCAAGAAATGGTATCAGTCTGTAAATCCGGAGATAAATGATCGTAAGGAATTGAGGGCAAATATAGGCGAGGTTAAAAACATTATGAGCAAACTCAGCCCTGCAAAATCCAAGGATAGTAGGTATATAAATTTCCTGCTCATGGGTGAAATCCTGTATAATATGGTCAAAATCTCAAGATGCATCTCAGTTGACCCAGAAGCTGCACTAAAGAATGCCATCAAGACTAGAATAGATCGTACTTCCGTTGCGACCAACTGAAACAAGTTGAAAAGAGGAACTTAAATGAACATCAAGCGAAAGATAATTATTGATACTGATCCTGGACAGGATGATGCCGTAGCCATTCTGATGGCCCTGGCAAGTGAGGAACTTGAGGTTGTGGGAATTACTGCCGTGGCAGGAAATGTTCCTTTGGAACTTACCGAAAAAAACAGCAGGATTATAGTTGAACTATCTGGTAGGAAAGACATTCCTGTTTATGCCGGTTGTTCAAAGCCCCTGGGTAGAGAATTGGTAACAGCCGAAGAAGTTCATGGTAAAACTGGCCTGGATGGAATGGAGTTGACAGAACCATCGATTCCACTTGAGGACCAGCATGCCGTAGAATTCATAATTGAAACCCTTAGGAAAAATAATCCCGGTACCATTTCGCTTTGCCCTCTTGGTCCCTTGACCAACATAGCCCAGGCCATGATTCAGGCACCGGATATTGTTGAAAGGATTCAGGAAATCATTTTGATGGGTGGAGCCTATTTTGAAGTGGGTAATGTAACTCCCACTGCCGAATTCAACATTTACGTCGACCCTGAAGCTGCCAAAAAGGTATTTTCATCCGGGGTTCCCATAACCGTGCTGCCGCTTGATGTTACCCATCAGGTATTAACGACCAAAACCAGAATGGATAAAGTCAGGAATATCGGCAATCGAACCGGAAAGGAAGTTGCCAATTTGACAACTTTCTTCGAGCGGTTTGACAAGGAAAAATATGGTTTGGATGGGGCACCTCTGCATGACCCTTGTGTCATTGCCTATCTGCTGGAGCCGGAAATTTTTGAAGGCCGATTTATCAACGTGGAAATCGAAACCGAATCCGAGTTAACCAGAGGTATGACTGTTGCCGATTGGTGGGATGTAACCGATCGAAATCCCAATGCTCTTTTCATAGGTAAGGTGGACAGTGACAGGTTTTTTGAACTTCTGACGGAAAGACTTCGTCTCTTGCCCTGATTCAGGATACTGATAAGGAGAATTTTACAAATGGGTATTTTTCCCTTCGAAAACAGTTATTCATCCCTGCCGGAGAGGTTCTACGCAAGGTTACCACCAACCAGGGTATCAAGGCCCGAACTGATTAAGATTAATTCTGAATTGGCTACCGAATTGGGTTTGGATCCATCCAAGCTTGCAACGGAACAAGCAATTGAAGTTTTTGCCGGCAATCGGGTACCTGAAAAATCGAAGCCTATTGCCCTCGCCTATGCCGGCCATCAATTCGGTGGATGGGTTCCCTCGCTTGGCGATGGTAGAGCAATACTTCTTGGTGAGCTCAGGAACCAGTCGGGGTACCTTTATGATTTGCAATTGAAAGGTTCAGGACCAACGCCCTTTTCACGCAATGGTGACGGGAGAGCCTGGCTAGGCCCCGTCATCCGGGAATATATTGTTTCCGAGGCAATGCACAATCTGGGCATACCTTCAACTAGAACACTGTCGGTTGTATCAACTGGAGAAAGAGTTTTTCGGGAAAGGCCCTACCCCGGTGGCATTTTAACCAGAGTAGCCCGTAGCCATATTCGGGTCGGAACCTTCCAGTATTTTTATGCCCGGGAAGATCACGAGGCCCTGAAACTATTGGCTGACTATCTGATTGATCGTAACTATCCCGAGCTGAAAAAATCCGAAAATCCTTTACTTTCATTACTTGAGCAAGTTGTTGAGGGACAAGCCAAGCTTATCCCGAAATGGATGGCTGTTGAATTTATTCACGGGGTAATGAATACGGACAACACTTCCTTGTCCTGCGAAACCATAGATTTCGGACCCTGTGCATTCATGGATCGCTTTCAGGCAGCAAAAGTCTTCAGCTCGATAGATCACAATGGTCGATACGCCTATGCCAACCAACCAATGATTGCCCATTGGAATCTGGCACAATTTGCAACAACATTGATACCCATACTTGCAGATGAAAAAGAAACGGCAATCAAAAAGGTTACGGATATCATTAACCGGTTTCCCCAACTTTATCTGGACAACTGGTTATCAATCTTCGGAAAAAAACTTGGTATAGAAAATCTTACAAGCGAGGATTTTGAATTTATTACCGACTTTTTGAATATTCTCGAAAAGGCAGAGGCAGATTCCACCCTGACTTTCAGAGCCTTATCAACAGTCCCTACAAAAACCCTACAATCTTGCCATTTTGAAAACTTTACCGTTTCACCATATCTGATACTTGAGTGGATACCTACTTGGTTGGAAAGGTTAAGCAGGGAAAAGGCATCAGAAAGTGAACGTCTTCTGTCAATGCAAAAGGTCAATCCCACTTATATTCCACGAAACCATCAAATCGAAAAAGCCATTGTTGAAGGGGTGGAAGGAAATTTTGATAGATTCAACACCATGGTAGAAGTGCTCAAATCTCCATATACTCAGCAGGAAGGGTACAAGGAATTTGAAAATACGCCTGAAACGAATGAGGTCGTCACCAAAACCTTCTGTGGGACTTAGAATATTATTTGTTTAAATCCCGGTATTTAGATATTCTTTTACTGTTAATTTGAAGATTAACTATAACCTCCAATTTGAATATTACAACCAAGTTATTAATTTAGATGCACTGTATTTGTAATTTGAAATTGTGGTACAGAATTTGGGTCTGGGTCAAGTTTGCAAGAGATAAGGAAAGATTGAATTTTGGGTACCCTCCTCCAACATTGTGAAAAAATAGGGTTGCGGTTGACGGACCAAAGAAGGGCTGTTGTTTCGGTTTTGGAAAATGCCAGGGACCATCCAAATATTCAGGATCTTTATGAACGGGCAAGCCTGGTAGATCCAAACCTTTCTATCGCAACTGTTTACCGTACCGTCAAGTTACTGGAAGAATTGGACATTCTTACCAAGTTAGAATTTGGTGATGGTGTGGCCAGATATGAAATTGCCGACAAGAATCATCATGATCATCTGATTGATTTGAAAACCGGAAAAGTCATCGAATTCTACGATGAGGAAATAGAGAGACTCCAGAAAAAGCAGGCCCAAAAATTGGGTTATCGCCTTATTGGCCATCGTCTGGAATTATATGGAACACCTTTGGAAGATAAAAATGGATAATCTAATTGTAATCGATCACATTCACGCCCGCGAAATACTTGATAGCAGGGGAAACCCGACAGTTGAGGTTGAAGTCTCCCTATCTGACGGTTCTATGGGACGAGTTGCCGTACCATCAGGTGCTTCAACCGGTGCCCGCGAAGCTCATGAACTAAGAGATGGTGATTCACAAAGATACTTGGGTAAAGGCGTTACCAAAGCAGTGGAAAACGTTGTTACGACCCTGAGTGAAGCGCTCTTGGGCTGTGATCCCTATGACCAGGTTGACATTGACAATACCATGATTGATCTTGACGGTACCCCAAATAAATCGAAGTTGGGAGCCAATGCCATTCTGGGAGTTTCCCTTGCTGTTGCCAAGGCTTCGGCTGTCAGTATGGAAATGCCTTTCTACCGATATGTCGGGGGAGTAAACGCCAAGGTTTTACCTGTACCCATGTTCAACGTTATTAACGGAGGAGAACATGCCAACAACTCCATTGACTTCCAGGAATTTATGGTCATGCCGGTTGGAGCCAGCAGTTTTCGGGAGGCTTTGCAATTTGGTGCCGGTGTATTCCACAGTTTGAAAAAAAACCTTGATCAGGCCGGCCATTCAACTGCGGTTGGTGATGAGGGAGGTTTTGCACCGAATTTGGATTCCTCCGAGCAAGCACTGGACCTATTGCTCAAGGCCATCGAAGACACGGGACTTGCACCCGGCAAGGACATGGTCATAGCCCTGGATTGTGCCTCATCGGAATATTATTCCGATGACCAGTATCACTTTTCCGGCGAAGGAATTACCAGATCCCGTGAGGAGAATATTTCCTATTTGGAAAAACTGGTAACCTCATATCCCATCCATTCAATTGAAGATGGTTGCGGTGAGGATGATTGGGAAGGATGGCAGGCACTCACTGAAGTTCTTGGGAACCGTTGCCAGTTGGTTGGAGATGACCTGTTTGTGACCAATACCACTATTCTGGAGGATGGGATTGCCAAGGGCTGTGCCAACTCGCTCTTGGTCAAGGTTAACCAGATCGGAACCTTGACGGAAACCCTTGATGCCATTGATATGGCCCATAGAAATGGGTACACTACAATATTGTCACACAGATCGGGAGAAACCGAGGATACCACCATTGCCGATTTAGCCGTTGCAGTCAACTGTGGGCAAATCAAGTCGGGTTCAACTTCTCGCTCTGATCGAATTGCCAAATACAACCAATTGTTGAGAATTGAGGAAGAATTGGGTAATCAGGCCCAATATCTCGGGAAAAAGGCCTTCAGGTTTTAGTTTCACGAGGTTGGGAAATCCTGCCTCCAACGGTGGGGTATTCACATCCCGTTGTACCTGGTGCTGAAGTGGGAAGATTACCCAAGACCCTGGCTGCCAGAAAACCGAATGCCTGGGCTTCTAGATATTGTGAACGCAAACCCCATTCCTCTGCTGTTCGAATTTCCATTGAAAGAATTTCCTTCAACCGAGCAACAATATAGGAATTTTTTGTCCCTCCCCCGCACAAAACAACATGCTTGGGTTTGAGCCTTGTTTTTTCAAGAACAGTCGAAATTGCCTGTATGGTACATTCCGCTAAGGTAGCAACTCCATCTTCAAACCTGAGTTGTTCGACCTGATTCAAGAGAAAATAGAAATCATGAATATCAAAGGATTTTGGTCCCTCAAACTCAAGTTTTTCATGTTCCAGGAACTTGCTTACCAAATCGTTGTCGGCTTTTCCCTGGGAAGCAAAATATCCATCCCTGTCGAAGGGCAGATTTCTTTTTATGGTGCAGTACTTATCGATTAGACTGTTTCCGGGCCCAATATCAAATGCAATCAGGGCACCATTATCGACTGGTTCACCCTTTTGGGGATCAACAATACTTATGTTGGTAATGCCACCAATATTGATGAAGGCACATGGTTCCGTGATTCCGAGGTATTTGGCCAGTGCAAAATGATAAAATGGTGCCAGTGGTGCGCC
>CAZHIL010000358.1:0-2171 GCA_964532985.1 uncultured Albidovulum sp.
TGTGGCTATACCAAGGGATATGAATTCGATACGACTAGACCAGATGGCACTCCCCGAAAACTTTTGGATTCCTCAAAGATAAATAAATTGGGGTGGAAATCCCAAATCCCTTTGAGGGAAGGGATTAGGCAAACCATCAATGAGTATCGTAAGATGAGGGCTTTTGAATTGGAATGACAAGTTCATTCGGCAAAATCGTAAACCGGAATTGGGGTGAGGGGAAGCTTGATTTTCACCAAAACTACCAAGTGCAATTCAGGTAGATGAAAATTCAAACCATAAGTTGTTAGATTTGTTTTTAAGGGGTTCGAAACCCTTCATAAGAGTCGGGGATGCGGATATTTTTTTTGGATAGGGTTTTGTCATTGATTATCAAAGGACTGTAAGAAAAGTCTAGCGAGTTCATGGGGTTGGAAACGTGTCGTTTCCTGATCCGGCGAATAGACCGCCAAGTAGATATACAACATTAAATCCCCATCTGTTTTAATTTAAATTCAGGCTCAAAGGCAATCTGCCCAATTTAATGCAGTGAAATAGAAGATTTTATCTCCTAATTTTATCCTTTAGGTTACATGTAGAATTCAAAATCCGAACTGATATGTAGTTTAATTGTTAATAGTAAAACTCTCCTAAAGCACAACTTGTAAACAATGGTAATTAATAGTTACAACCAAAACAGACAAAATTATCTTCTTCAAGGATCATTTCACAAATTTTCCTCAAGGATTCTGAAAAATTTTGCTCTAATGATGCCTCATAAAGAACTGAACTGATAAAAAGTGAATTTTTATTTAATCCCCCTATTTGATCATATTTTTGATTTACCTTATTACTGTATTTATCCCATTCTAAACTTCCAAGTTCATTCTTAACTATTTTACCAATATCTGATTTCCAAACCGTAAAACCCTTTCCCCAAACATTGTCATCAGGGAAAGGTGTTTGATATTCCCCATCCACAAGTTTCAAGAGTATTTTATTATCCGTTTCGTGCTTTATTCTCTTTGTAGTATTATTTTCTTCACCATCAGAATCGAATATGAGATAAGTTGGAATCTTCATGAGTTTACTTATCAAAAGGGGTCTATAAAGTTCGCTCTTCCCATTGGCTGGGACAATGTGGCATCCCAGTTTCCTAAATTTATCGGTAAGACCAAGTAAATCCATATAAGTCTGCAAATATGCAACATCCTCCAGACCCTCAACCAATATGAGTTTTCGGGTAAAAAACATTTCACTTAAACTTGGCTGCAAGGCCTGATGTATTTTTGCAAGATTTCCTTTGGTTTTTTGTAGATTTTCGCCAGTTGCCGAGCTGTAAATTGAGGCAAACTTCTCTATTGTTAATGATTCAACTGAAGATTCAGAATTCTGATTTCTTTTATTGACCATTCGAACATCTTCAAAAACTTCACCTGAAACGAAACCCGGGTTATGAGTAGTAACCATCACTTGTGAATTTTCCTCAATCAAATTTTGTAATACAGTTGAGAGATAACGTACCTGCGGAGGATGTTGATACAATTCAGGTTCTTCAATTGCTAAAAGCAACGTTGGGCTATGGGCCACTTCCATGTTAGAAAGTTCTTGTAACAAAGCAAAAACATATGATCTTTGGAGACCGTGCCCAAATCGTTCCAAATGACCTTTAAATTCACCTTCTCCAGTAATGATATGTGCCCAAGGAGGATCAACTCGAACTGACTTATCTGAATCCTGCATCCATTTAAGTTCTAAACTAATATTTGGATGTGCCCATACAGATAATCGAGTTTGGAGGGAATTAGAAATTTCGTCAAGCGCATTTTGATTATTATCAAGTAAGACTTGATACTCGTCCTTCATTTGTTTTTTTAATTTTTCAATTGATTCATCAAAATTAATTTTGGACCTCACTGCCCTTCCTAATAATTTACCCAAAGCAGAGTTTTTTTCTTCAACTTGTTCTGTGGTAGCATCCTTGACACCCGGGACATAAACCCACTGAACATATTTCGTAAGGAGATTTTTACCTCTTGAAACTCCATAAAATTCATCCTCACTGGGTATGAGCTCACAATCATTTTCATGTTTAGATTCATGATCGTGAAGTGCATCTATCATTTGTTGTTTTGACTTCGGAGGTGGAAGTTCGTTGTGGCTTTCCTTTAGTCTGAGGTAGATTTCTTTTA
>CAZHIL010000359.1:0-3270 GCA_964532985.1 uncultured Albidovulum sp.
ATGTTCCCAGGTCCAGGCACTATTTTCGTGATAATGGATAAATGAATTGAGGGAGGTTGCAACCGGCCCTTTTCGGCCCGAAGGTCGAAGTCTCATATCGATTTCAAAGAGCTTTCCTTCAGCCATCTGGGATGCAAGGGCTGAAACCATTGCCTGAGTAAGGCGGGCATAATATACTTGTACTGCTAGAGGTCTTTTGCCCTTGGAATGTTCTTCCTCCCGGGGATCATAAATCATGATCAAGTCCAAGTCAGATTGTGAAGTCAGATTTTCAGCACCCAGAGAACCCATTGCCAGAAAGACAAATCCTCTACCAGGTGGTGGACCGTAGGTGCTGGAAAATTGCTCAACAACAAATGGTACCAATGACTTGATGACACAATTTGCCAGTCGGGCATAGGATTTACCGGCCTGCTCACTGTTAGATAATCCTTTCAGCAGATGCACACCCACCTTGAAATTGTTTTCATTATTCCATCTTCTGGCCACTCGGAGTACACTTTCGAAGTCCGAAGCCCTGTCAAGACCATCACTGAGGGTTTTCTCAAGTACCTTTTCGTCCTCCAGGGGAACGATAAAATTCTGCTCAAGGACAGCATCAAATACCTGTGTGTTGTTGGACAGGGATGATGCCAATCGAGGAGCCATGGCACAAGTATCCACCAACAATTCCAGCAAATGCTGGTTGGCCTCGAATAGTGAGAAAAGTTGTACACCCGCTGGCAATCTCCTCAGAAAACCATCCAATTGCAGCAGGGCCTCACGTGGATGGCTTGATCTGGCCAATCGGTTGAAAATCGTGGGATGCAGTCTTGCAAATATTTTGGATGCCCTCTCGGTTCTGAAGGCAGGCAATTGTCGCCAGTTGTTTACCGTTTCCCAATCGCTTTCCTCCATGAAGGAGGTATCATATTCGATTTGGTTTTCTTTCTCGGTTGAAAAAAAGGTTTCGGTGGTTTTATGAACCCCCTCAAGTGTCACTTTTATTTCCTTTAGGAATTTATCCAGATTATCCTCGCCATAAAGGGCGGCCATGCGTACGATTTCATTTTCTACCTTGGGTATGGCATGTGTCTGGGCATCCCTTATCATCTGAACTCTGTGTTCCCAAGTCCTGAGTTTATAATAGCTTTCCTCCAAGACCCGTTTTGAATCATCATCTACCCATCCCTTGCGATTAATGGCTGCCAAGGCTCCCATGGTGTCTGGAACCCGCAAGGTTTGGTCCCTGCCTCCAGCTACCATTTGGAATGTTTGAACAAACAGCTCAATTTCCCTGATACCCCCCTTCCCCAGTTTCAAATTGAACCCAGGCAGGTTTTCCAAATTACCAGTTCCCCTGTTTTCCCAAATCCTCAGCCTCATTTCACTTGAGTCCTGAATGGCGGAAAAATCCAGATTAAGCCTCCACACAAATGGTTCTATATTGGAAAGGAAGTTTTGAGCTGAAGCGATATCTCCAGCACAGGGCCTAGCCTTGATGTATGCAGCCCGCTCCCATGTTCTTGCAAAGCTTTCATAATATCTTTCGGCACCTCCTACCGAGATACAAACGGGGTTCACAAAAGGATCCGGTCGCAATCTCAAATCAGTTCGAAACACGTACCCGTCGGCAGAAACCTCACCCATGAGTTTGGCAAATTTCCTGGTGATTTTAACAAATTCAGACTTTACAAAATTGAAACGATTTACGGGATGTTTCTTTTCATCAAACAATACCACAAGATCTATATCGGAAGAGTAGTTAAGCTCTCCCCCTCCCATCTTTCCCATTGCAAGTATGAATATTCCACCCAAACCATCGGAATCCATCTCGGTGTCCAATTTCAATCTTCCTTTTGCGACAGACTCACCTACAAGTGTGGATAAAAGTGTTTGACATGAAAAATCGGCAAATTGGGTAAGTGCCCCGGTTACCTCAAAGAGGTTCCAGATTCCTCCCAAATCTGTCAGTGCAGTTAAAAGCGCAATCTTTTTCTTTCTTGTTCGTAGGCTTTTGATTGTTTGGGTAACATTTTCATGTTCCAATGAAGAGCAGAGTTGATTAAGAATGTCCTTCGGATTTTGCTCTGCAATTTCTTCCAGCCACTGATGATCAGTATTGATCAAACTATTCAAATATGGGCTGCAGCCTGCTGTATGAGAAAGTAATTGCTCGAAATTCGGATATTGTCTGGCAACAGATTCCGGCAAAATATTTGGGGCCTCACCTTCGAAAGGAACAGGAGTTCTGGTAATCCCTGATTCAAAATTAAATTCGGCTACCATTCTTAACCTTCGAAAAACTGAATTTATCTTATAACACAATTATATTTTGTTAAATTAGCCTTATACAGATTTCTTAAACCCGGAGAAAAATTTATGAGAGTGGTAATAACCGGCGGTTCCAGTGGAATGGGTAGGGAATGTTGCAATCTGCTATCGGGGATTGCAGAAGAAATAGTGATAATTGATGTCATGGAACCCGATATCAAGGATGTTACCTGGATCAAGGCGGATTTTACAAATTTAGATAGCCTGGATGTACTTGAACATGAATTAGCAGGAACTTTTGATGTTCTGATAAATTCTGCAGGCTTGCCGCCAAGGGAAACGAAGGAACTTGATATTCTTCTAGTCAATTTCATGGCTTTGAGGAAGGTTTCTGAAATCATCATTCCGAAAATGAATCCCGGTTCTTCAATAGTAAACCTTGCCTCCAAGGCAGGTTCAAATTGGAAAGAAAACCTCCCCCAGATTAAGCGTTTGATCCCTATTACAAATCTTTCTGACCTGGCTTCGTTTTGTAAGCGAGAGGAATTAAATCATGTAAGAGCCTACGATTTATCCAAGGAAGCAGTAATCGTCTGGACCATGGCAAGTTGTGAAGGACTTAAGCAGAAGGACATCAGAATTAATTCGGTTAGTCCGGCAGCCATACAGACCAGGATACTTGACGATTTTATTTCTGCCTTTGGTGAACGGGCTGCTCAAATGATAAACCGTATAGGTCGACCAGGAACACCACAGGAAGTAGCCGAAGTCATCATGTTTCTGATCAGCAAGAAGGGTTATTGGATTAACGGAATTGACCTTCCGGTTGATGGTGGGACTTCAGCCGTAGTTAATTGTATTCAATATGATTTGTCTCAACTTGGATACAATTAATAAAATAGATGGTGACTTTAATAAACGGGTCCAAATGATGTCCGATAAGAATTTACCTTTACATGATTGGGATAAGCTCAGGGTTTTTCTTGAAGTGGCCAAGTCAGGATCAGTCTATCGCGC
>CAZHIL010000360.1:0-2582 GCA_964532985.1 uncultured Albidovulum sp.
ATGTTACTTAAATTACTTATACTAATATATTATATAATTATTGTTACTTATTATATTGCAATTATCATCCATGCTGTTTAATTTATTCTAAGTAACATAATTTTTAAAAAAGTTTATTTAAAGAACAAAAAATGGATAAATCGGAGCGAATCGGCAGCTTTAAACAAAGTCCTATAATAGCCGGAGAAACATATAAAGCATATATCCCCAAGCCTCTACCGCCATCACCACCACTGGATTTGTTATATCTTTACCCATTACTTGATAAGGCTAATAGTGCTATCGGACGGCTAGATGGCATGAGCATGGTTTTACCAGATGCAAATTTATTCTTATACATGTACCTCAGAAAAGAAGCCGTTTTATCCTCACAAATTGAAGGTACACAAACTTCCTTTTCTGACTTTCTCCTATTTGAGAATGATGAAGCTCCTCGAGCCCAAATAGACGATTTGACTGAGGTTTCCTGTTATGTAAATGCCATGACTTATGGGCTTGAGCGTTTGGAGTTTTTTCCACTTTCGCTCCGACTTATAAGAGAAATCCACAAAATACTAATGAACAATGCATATGATGGTGAAATGCTTCCGGGTGAGTTTCGTTCATCACAAAACTGGATTGGGGGCTCCAGACTCGGAAACGCAAGCTTCGTACCCCCTCCGCCAGAATATCTAATTGAAACATTAGACAATTTTGAAAAATTCCTGTACCAATCAAACATAAAAATGCCTGCGCTTGTAAAAGCGGCTTTAGCCCATGCCCAATTTGAAACAATCCTTCCATTTCACGATGGTAACGGTAGACTTGGACGATTGCTCATTACCTTGCTTCTTCGACATGAAGGTATGTTAACTCGTCCCCTCCTTTATCTGAGCATGTATTTGAAATTAAATCGGCAACAGTATTATGACCATCTCCAATCCATACCTGAAACAGGGGATTGGGAATCATGGATTGAGTTTTTTCTTACCGGAGTTATTGAGACCGCCGAACAAGGGGCAAAAACAATACAAGCAATCGTTGCTTTGTTTGATGAAGATAGGGCTAAAATTAGTAATTCAGGAAGGTCCACAGCTGCAGTGCTAAGCATTTATAATTTTCTGCAAGACCATCCGATCTCCTCCACAACCAAAATACGTGACAAGTGTAAATTATCATTACCTACCGTCTTGAGAAGTCTGATAACATTGGAGGCAATAGGCATAACCAGAGAAATTACCGGGAAGGACCGTAACAAGATTTTTGTTTATGACCGCTATTTTGCCTTATTGAGCCAAGGTACCGAGCCACTGTGAAAAGTGGATTTCATATCTTCCGTTCTCCGGATTGAAGCATTTCAGGTCATTCTACCTCAAATAGGCCAAGCCGTCGTTTGCTTGTCGGCAAGTCACTTTGATACCAAATCCCGACTTCTGCACCATGGTCAAACTTTAACAACAATAAAACTAATTTACAGTTTCATTTGTCCAGCTAACATTGACGATCAGATCGAATATCTTAATCTCTTGAAAGGGAAACCATCCTGATTTATCTAGGCAATTAACTGGCTTTCAAATTCGGTAATGGGTACCGGGATTCTGGATAGCATTTCCTTGGGGCATACCTGAAGGAATTTATCACCTTCGACTTCCCAATTGTTTAATATTCTATTACCCAATACACTTCCTGTTTCACGAACATGCTCATTGATAAGTTCAAACAGCTGGTCTTTCCAATAGGGTACTGTAACCGGACAGGAAACAAGGGAATCATAATTGATCATTTGTTGAACCTTGCCGTCAGGATTGTATAGGTATGCCATTCCTCCCGTCATGCCAGCACCAAAATTGATACCGGCTGATCCAAGTATAACCGCTGTTCCACCTGTCATGTATTCACAGCCGTTGGCTCCACATCCCTCAACAACAACTATCGCCCCTGAATTTCTGACGCAGAAACGCTCACCTGCCCTTCCTGCCACAAACATTTTACCTTTTGTAGCACCATAAAGGACAGTATTGCCGATTATGGTATTTTCAGCAGCAACCAACTTGGAGGAATTTGGTGGTCTTACGACGATCGTTCCACCTGACAAGCCTTTCCCGACATAATCATTGGCATCACCAAATATGACGATTTTAAGACCATTGACAATAAATGCCCCCAATGACTGTCCGGCAGACCCGGTAAGATTAATGGTAAGATGATCCGGCTGTAATGAATTGTTCATCCCGAAGCGCTTGACAATTCGATGAGAGGTTTTTGCCCCGATTGTTCGCTGGGTATTCTGGACGTCATATGAAAGCTGCATTTTTTCTCCTTCTTCAAGGAAGGGTTTTGCATCAGTTCTAATTTCCTCATCCAGGGACTCCTGAACCTCGTTTCTGACTTTTTCGGATCGCTTACCAACACTGATATTGTCATCGACCTTGACCAATAGCGGATTGAGGTCCAGATCGACCAGATAGTCAGACCCCTTGGAAACCTGATACAGCAGATCTGTACGTCCAATAACCTCATCAAGAGACCTCAGTCCCAGATCGGCAAGAATTTCCCTTACCTCACGGGCATAAAAGGTAATCAAATTAACAACCTTGTATACT
>CAZHIL010000361.1:0-2780 GCA_964532985.1 uncultured Albidovulum sp.
AATCCTCAGTATTTATACCAAGTGTTGGAAATAAAAATATGTTTCAGTTTTATATTTCATACTGGATCAAGATAATCTGAAACGATCGAATTCGGGAAATCCAACTAGTTGAAAATTTGGGCCAGTATTTTGATTCGAATCAGTGATTGGTACATAATTGGTGTTTGAATAATATGAAATCGTTGGTTTTTGATTTGGATGGTACCCTCGCTGATACGAGCAGGGACCTTATTTGTGCAGCGAACAACTGCTTTATTAATCAGGGAATGGAACCTCCGCTAGATCATGAAAGGGACAAGTTGACAGCTTTTAATGGTGGCAAGGCAATGTTGAAACTGGGTTATAACCGTATCCAAGGTTCAGCTCCGGAATCCCTTATCGATAACCAATACCAGAATTTGCTCGACCATTACGAATCAGCACTGGATAAATACACCACCCTGTACGACAAGGTTCAAGAGACACTGGAAGAAATGAAGACTCATGGATGGATACTCGGCGTATGTACCAACAAGCCTGAAAAACTGGCATTAAAACTCTTGGAAAGCCTTGGAATAATGGGGCAATTCAAAGCCCTTACGGGGGCTGATACCTATCCCTTTCGGAAACCCGATCCCAGGGCGCTGACCCATACCATTGAGAAAATGGGTGGAACAAATGACAAAGCCATTTTGGTTGGTGATTCCAAAACCGATCTGAACACGGGTAGGGCAGCTGACATACCGGTTTTTCTGGTGGGATTTGACCAACAGGGTAAAAATTCTTTCAAACTTGAACCGGATGAAATATTCATGAGTTATGAGGATTTCCCCAAACTAATAGCAGAGTTCACTAAAGGCTGGTAATACTTATTATTTGATGGAAACAGGCAATTCAAACAATCCATGACAATACCCAAGCAAGTTGGCAGGCAATCCATTGAATAGTTATTTTGACAAAAACTTTACACAGCAGGAACCTTTACCGGAGGCTGCACTTGAATCAGCCATGAATGTTCTCAAGCATGGTCGACTTCACAGATATAATGTTGCAGAAAATGAGGATTCGGAAACTTCACTTCTGGAGAAGGAATTTGCCGATTACATCGGAGTAAAATACTGTCTGTCCGTAGCCTCAGGCGGGTATGCCTTAGCCTGTGCCCTCAGGGCAGTGGGGGTGGAACCAAATGATCCGGTATTGACCAATGCTTTTACGCTTGCACCCGTGCCAGGTGCTATTGCAAGTTTGGGCGCCAAACCTGTTCTGGTGGAAATAACCAGGGATCTGTTGATCGATTTTGACGATTTGAACAAAAAGATAGACGAAAGCAAATCAAGGTTTCTCCTGATCTCCCATATGCGGGGGCACATTTGTGATATGGACGAACTTACATCTTTATGTGACAAAAGAAAGATAATTTTAATTGAAGATTGTGCCCACACGATGGGAGGTACATGGGACAGTACCAACTCAGGATTACATGGTGTGGTTAGCTGTTATTCGACCCAGACCTACAAACACCTGAACTCGGGTGAGGGAGGTTTGCTTGTTTCGAATGATCCCGATCTCATGTCAAGGGCAATCATACTGTCTGGCAGTTACATGCTTTATGATCGTCATATCGCCCGTCCTGAAGCCAGTGATTTTGGTGAATCCAAATATTATTCTCCCAATTGCTCCGGTCGGATGGATAATCTCCGGGCTGCGATATTACGACCTCAATTGAGAGAGCTTTCCATCAAATGTGGAGAATGGAACAAGCGCTATGGAGTTATCGAGAGTATTTTGGGTAAAAGCAATCGAATTGGATTGATTCAACGACCATCAAAAGAGGGTTATGTTGGATCTTCCATTCAATTTTACCTTGATGGCATATCTGGTCAGGGAATTACAAAATTCGTAGACAAATGCAGGAAGAGGGGAGTTGAACTGAAATGGTTTGGGGATAAGGAACCTCATGGTTACACTTCCAGATTCGATAGCTGGAAATATATTGCACCACAGGATTGCCCCAATACCAAATCTACCCTGTCAACACTGCTGGATATGAGAATTCCCTTGTCTTTTACCCTTGCTGATTGTGAACTTATCGCATCAATAATTGTTGAGGAAACCGGAGAGTTGGACTGACTACCATGCTTAAATTTGCTGGGATTTGAAAAGATGTTTACATCTTCCATGAATTTTGACGTTGGGACAGAAATTGTCGAATTGCAAGAGTTGGTACACCGATGGGCACAGGACAGGATCAAACCGCTGGCGGAAGAAATCGACAAAAACAACCTTTTTCCACATTCATTATGGAAGGAAATGGGCGATCTCGGTATTTTGGGAATGACAGTCGAGGAGGAATATGGTGGTGCCGGAATGGGTTATCTGGCCCATGTGATTTGTGTGGAAGAAATTGCAAGGGCTTCAGCCAGTGTTTCATTGTCCTATGGCGCACATTCAAATTTGTGTGTCAATCAAATCCGATTGAATGGCAACGAGGAACAAAAGAGGAAGTATCTTCCTGGTTTGATTACCGGTTCAAAAGTTGGTGCCTTGGCAATGTCAGAAGCCAGTGCCGGTTCTGATGTCGTTGCCATGAAATTGTCCGCCAAAAAGAGAAATGGATATTATCTTGTCAACGGAACCAAATACTGGATTACCAACGGACCCTCGGCCGATACCCTGATTGTATATGCGAAATCGGACCCCGACCTGAGGGGGCGGGGAATTACCGCCTTTATTGTCGAGAGAGAAATGAAAGGCTTCTCGGTCTCCAATCCTTTTTCAAAACTGGGCATGAGGGGATCAGA
>CAZHIL010000362.1:0-9753 GCA_964532985.1 uncultured Albidovulum sp.
GAACATTGTTTTTCATATCATTTTGTATCATATAGATTAAAATTTGATATGAAATGAGATGAATTTAATGAAACGCCCAACTATTCCCGATCTTGCTCATGCCGCTGGAGTATCTGTATCGACCGTTAATCGGGTTATACATCAACCTGATTCTGTTCGAGGCACAACAAAAGAGCTTGTCTTGGCAACAGCAGAGGAAATAGGGTTTTATGGTTTGGGTACGATAAAGCATTCTGTGATAAAAAGTCGGGAAAAGTATAAATTAGGTATTTTGTTGCAGCAGAAAGAGCGTCGTTTTTACCGCAATATGGGTGATGCAATGATATCTGAGGCATCAAAGCGTACCAATGAAAACATAGAGCTCTCACTTGAATTTCTGCCTGACCTTTCACCTTACCGAGTTGCCGAGCGACTCGCTTCCCTTGGAGATACTTGTGATTCAGTATCCCTTGTTGCCGCACAGCATCCCGTGATATCTGAAACCATAGATGCTGTGATGGCCAAGGGGGTACCTGTTACCGCACTGATTGGTCCGCTTTCGGCACAGGGGAATGTAAATTTTGTTGGTCTGGATAATTGGAAAGTAGGTCGAACTGCAGCTTGGGCTTTTGATAATATTGTCAAATCCCCAGGCAAGGTTGGTATTTTACTTGGAAATTACCGATACAGAAATCAGGAGTTGAACGAAAGTGGTTTCCGGTCTTATTTTAGGGAACACAATTCGAATTTCATTATTCTGGAACCTCTAGTAACTTACGAATCTGCTACAGCAGCTCATGAACTTGTAGAAGGTCTTTTGAAAGACCACCCAGATCTCTGTGGGCTTTATGTTTCAGGAGGTGGGGTAACTGGAGCTATAATAGCTTTGAGAGATATACCAAAAAGGGAGGGCTTCGTTGCTGTTGGTTATGAACTTATTGATGAAACACGCACTGCATTGATTGATGGTGTATTGACCATGGTCATTTCTCATCCAATGGAGGCTTTTGCATGTGAGACTATCGCTACCATGATTAAGGCTAGACGGGCTGGTGTTGAAATGGGGGCACGACATGTCACACTTGGATTTGAGATTTATACATCCGAAAATGTTTAAGAAAATCGAGAAGAATTTCAGTAATTTGGAACAATCTATAACCAGGTTATAGAGAGTTTTGTAAAGTTGGTTTTGGTGAGGGGAAAAGCAAGTGAATTTAAATTTGTTCGGGATTCAAATTAAGGACACCCAAATATTGATAAATATTGAGCTCCCATTAAGTCTAAATCCGTACTTTAAACCTGCCATTATATAAACTTAGGCAAAAAAATCTGAATTCCATTACTATTACCAAGTTTTGCCTTTTCAAGAAGAAAGCGATGAACCTAACACCCAGAAGATCAGCCCTCTATATTCCTTGCCTTAATACAAGGGCCATAAACAAGGCACGGACCCTCCCAGCAGATATGCTGTTATTTGATCTTGAGGATTCAATAGCACCGAATTCCAAGGATGAAGCCAGATTGAAAATAGTTGAGGAATTGAACGAGGGGGGCTTTGGTTCCAGGGAACAGGTATTGCGTATCAATGGTAAACAAACACCATTCTGGCATGATGATTTAAAGGTATTGAACAGATGCACCCCAGATGGAGTCCTTATACCCAAGATAAATGATGGTCGGGATGTGGAGACAACTTCAGGTGCAGTACTGGACCACAGCAGGAATAAGGATTTGGGTATTTGGCTTATGATTGAAACTCCGGGATCGATTTCAAATATCAATGATATAGGTTTGCAAAAGGAAAGACTGGATAATCTTCAGGGTTTTGTCATCGGTACTAACGATCTTGTAAAGGATTCCGGCGTGATACCCGGGGAAAACCGAAAATATCTTGTTCCATGGCTGATGGCAGTCGTGGCAACTGCCAAGGCCAATGGACTTGATGTCGTTGATGGAGTATTCAACAATATTTCAGATCCAGAGGGATTCATTGAGGAAGCCAGAAGTGGCCGTGAAATGGGAATGAGTGGTAAATCTCTGATCCACCCTAACCAAATCAATCCTACCAACCAGGTTTTTTCTCCCAGTGAAGAGGAAATCGAAGAGGCGCAGAAAATTGTCGATGCCTTTTCAACTGAAGAATCCGAGGGCAAGGGAGTCATTGTGGTTGATGGCAAAATGGTTGAAAGATTGCACCTTGAGATGGCAAGAAGTGTATTAATCAAGGCTCAATCTGGAAAACAACTTTAATTAGGAACGATATCATCAACTTGGAAACAGGTTTTGGGTAAGATCAGTTTTATGAAATTAAGATTTTATTACTTCTAAAGAAAATGAAATTACCAAGGTAATAGGGAGAAAACTGAAAATGGAACAAAATACCGTCAGACTGACAGTTGCGCAGGCAATCGTAAGATATCTTTGTAGTCAATACACCGTAATTGAAGGACAGAAGGTTCCTTTATTTGCTGGAGTATTTGCCATTTTTGGACATGGCAATGTAACTTGCTTGGGAGAAGCACTAGAGAATGTGAAGGACGAACTTCCAACATGGCGTGGACAAAATGAACAAGCCATGGCTTTAGCGGCCATTGCCTATGCCAAAACAAAAAAACGCAAGCAACTGATGATTGCCACAAGTTCCATTGGCCCAGGAGCTACGAATATGGTAACGGCAGCTGCAGTTGCTCATTCAAACAGATTGCCAGTGTTGATATTGTCCGGAGATGTTTTTGACAATCGACGGCCAGACCCCGTTTTACAGCAAGTCGAAAATTTCAATTCCCCAACTATTTCGGTCAATGATTCCTTCAAACCTGTAACCAGGTATTGGGATAGAATCACCAATCCAGAGCAGATCATTTCCTCATTCCCTCAGGCAATTGCCACCATGCTTGATCCGTCTGATTGTGGACCTGCATTTATCGGACTTTGTCAGGATACTCAGGAACTAGCCTTTGATTATCCTGTGGAATTTTTCAGGGAAGTTATCCACAAAATTCCCCGCCCTCGACCCGACACAAAAAGTATATTGGAAGCGGTTGAACTGATCAAGAGCTCAAAGAACCCCATTCTGATTGCAGGAGGAGGTGTCAAATATTCGGAAGCTGAGTCTGAACTGGAAGCCTTGGCAATAAACAGAGGCATACCGGTAGCTGAAACAATTGCGGGTAAGGGTACTTTTACGCATGATCATCCAGCCCATATTGGCCCCATTGGTGTCATCGGTTCAAGTTCAGCCAATAATGTAGCATCCGAAGCCGATCTTGTGATTGCAGTTGGTACCAGATTACAGGACTTCACAACGGGATCTTGGACCGTTTTTAATAGAGCCACTAAATTCATTGCCATAAATACCGCCAGATGGGATGCCAATAAACATCAGGCATTGCCAGTCGTTGGTGATGCAAGGGAAGCTTTGGTTGAGATAGAATCCTCTCTTGGTGACTGGCAGTCACAGGAAGGGTGGTTATCCAAGGGCAAGCAGGAGTTCTCAGATTGGAATGATCTTTTGGACAAATTGCAAAAACCAACCAATGCACCTGTCCCCACATATGCCCAAGTTGTAGGTATGGTCAACAATTTTGCCGGAGAAAATGATCGAATGGTAACTGCCGCAGGTGGATTGCCTGGTGAAGTATCCAAGGGATGGCGCGTGAAGTCACCAAATACCTTTGATTGTGAATTCGGTTATTCATGCATGGGCTATGAAGTTGCAGGTGGCTGGGGTACAGCCATGGCGCTTGAAGGAGATGCACTACCCATCGTAATGGTTGGTGATGGTTCCTACCTGATGATGAATTCGGATATATATTCATCAGTTTTGACTGGCCATAAAATGATTGTTGTCGTTTGTGACAATGGCGGGTTTGCAGTTATCAACAGGCTTCAGAACTTTAAAGGTGGAAAATCCTTCAATAACCAGATTGAGGATTGTAAGGTGGTGGAACCCTTTTACGTGGATTTTGCCAAACATGCTGAATCCATGGGGGCCCTTGCCAGAACGGTGAATGGGCTTGGCGACTTGCAAAATGCTCTCGATTGGGCAAGAACAACAGACCGGACGACTGTAATTTGTATCAAGACCGATGCCTACCAGTGGACACCTGGGGACGCACACTGGGATCTGGGAGTCCCAGAGGTAAGTGATAGTCCTGATGTCCAAGCGGCTCGACTAGAGCAGGAAAATATCAGAAGCAAGCAAAGAATTGGAGTCTGACCGTGTATGCACGATTGGGGATAGCTCCCATTGCCTGGTCGAATGATGACCTACCGGAATTGGGGGGTGATACACCTTTGGAAACCTGCTTGAATGATGCTGCAAATGCTGGATTTACGGGCGTCGAAACAGGTGGCAAGTTTCCTTCAACCAGTGATGAGTTGGGACCGATACTTGCTCAATATGCCCTTGATCTTTGTGGAGGTTGGTATTCAGGAACACTTCTGGTTACGGACTTGAACGAAGAGAAAGAAAAAGTTGCCGAACAATTGAAACTGTTCAAGGATTTAAACGCTCCTTGCATGGTTTATGGTGAAACTGCTCATACCATCCAAAATATCCAATCAGTACCCCTTGCTCGAAAAATCAAACTTGATGAAAATCAAATTCGAGACTATGGCAGAAAATTGACGATATTTTGCGAGTGGTGTCGAGAAGAGGGTATGTCAATGGCTTTCCATCATCATATGGGAACGGCAATTGAAACCCAGACCGAATTAAACATGTTGATGAATTACACAGGGGAAGCAGTCGAATTATTGTTTGATCCCGGACATATGGCTTTTGCAGGTGGAGATAATTTTGAAGTCATTGGCAATCATGCTGAAAGAATCCGGCATGTTCATACCAAGGATGTAAGAAAAAACGTACTTGATTCACTTGATTGGACAAGAGACAGTTTCCTTGATGCTGTATTAAAGGGGGTCTTTACCGTACCAGGGGATGGATCCCTTGATTTCGATGAGATTATTCATCGGCTTGCCGATGCAGGTTATGAGGGCTGGTTTGTTGTCGAGGCCGAACAGGATCCAGTCAAGGCTCCTCCTTACGAATATGCACAAATAGGATATAGAACACTCAAACCGATTGTCCTGAAAGAAGGATATAAACTGATTGGGAGGAATGATGATGAACAGGCTTAATGACAAAATTGCAATTGTAACAGGTGGTACACAAGGTCTGGGTAAAGCTATTGCTCAAAGGTTTGCCGAAAGTGGTGTGACCGGGCTGGTTACATGTGGTCGGCGCGCGAGTCTAGGCATGGAAGTAGCACTGGAGATTACAGGACAAACAGGGATACTAGCCAAATTTATCAAGGGTGATCTGGGTTGCGTTGAGGACTGTCGCAACATTGTCAAATTTGCCGAACAGGAGTTTGGTCGCGTTGATATTTTGGTTAATGCCGCAGCCATTACCGATAGAGGGAATTTGTTGGATACTTCACCGGAGCTGTTTGATCAGATGTTTGCCGTGAATGTCCGGGGGCCATTTTTCCTAATGCAGGAGACAGTCAAGCTAATGATTCGGCTGGGAATCAAAGGGGCCATTGTCAATATCGGATCAATGTCAGCCCATGCCGGTCAACCATTTATAATTGCCTATTGCTCCTCAAAAGGTGCACTTGCCACACTGACCAGAAATGCTGCCTACTCCCTGCTTCATAATCAAATCAGGGTCAACCAGTTGAATATAGGCTGGATGTCTTCCGATGGTGAAGATGTCATTCAACGAAAATACCATGGTGCCGATGACAGCTGGCTCGAAGAAGCTTCGAAGAAATTACCAGTTGGGCGGTTGATTGATCCAAAGGAGGTTGCCCGGGCAGTTTCCTTCATGGTATCTGATGATGCCGGCTTAATGACCGGGTCGGTCATTAATTTCGATCAATCGATTTGGGGCGCTTACGATTCCCCTCAAAGTTCCGGTAAACCTCTCTCTTGAAACTGAATTACTGTCTGGGGGAATTGGTTCTATTGTTGAAAAATATCTGATATTTGCCATAAAATCCTCTATTTCAAGCACCGACCTATTGTTAAATCAGAATAAATAATTTATATAGACCTCCATTAATTTTTAGTTTGGTCGTCGAGACCGAAACAGTGTTTTATTTGGAGGAAAAATGAAGAAAATTACTCTTTATTTTGCTGCTTTGATGCTTTTTGCAGGTTCTGCAATGGCAGAAAAGTACATTATGGTTACCCATACCCAGGGAACAGACCCATTTTGGCCTGTCGTGGAAAAAGGTGGAAGAGATGCTGCTGAAGCATTGGGTGTAGAATTTGAATATAGATTTGCCCCCAGTGGAGATATGGCCGATATGGCCAAGTTGATCGAATCTGCTGTTGCAACAAATCCGGATGGATTGGTTGTTTCCCTGCCTGACGCAGCCGCTTTGGGCAATGCAATCAGGGCTGCAGCAGATGCCGGTATACCTGTTGTAACCATCAATTCAGGATTGGAATCATCCAAGGATGTGGGTGCAATCATGCATGTTGGACAACCTGAAAGACTTGCTGGTGAAAAGGCTGGTGAACGAGCAATGGCCGAAGGTGTAACCAACGGACTTTGTCTTAACCAGGAAGCATTCAATACAGCTCTGGTAGATCGTTGCACCGGTTATTTTGATGCCATGGGCAAGGAACTGAACATGATTGATGTTTCAAATGACGTAGCTCAAATCAAAACCAGAACCGCCGCCGCGCTGCAAGCAGATCCGTCAATTGATGCTCTTTTGGCCATTGGACCTCATGTTTGTGAAGCAGCAGCCGAAGCAGTGGAAGAAATCGGAGCCGAAATTCATCTGGCTTGTTTTGATATGACTCCGGGTGTTATCAACCTGATTAAGGATGGCAAGGCTTCCTTCACCATTGACCAGCAGCAAAGGCTGCAAGGTTACATGCCAATTGTTGTTCTGCATCTTTACAACACAAACGCTGGAATGTTGCCTGGTAGCAATATCCCATCCGGCCCCGGTTTTGTTGATGCGTCCAACGCAGCAGCAGTCGAAGCCCAGGCTGGTGTAAATAGATAAGTATTTCCATACTTTATCGCAGAAGAATCTGAGGAAAGGGATTTGTTCCCTTTCCTCGTCTTAAGAGAAATAGCCTTTGAGGGCTCAATGATTTTAAGAGCAAAGTGATGCAAGCAGAAAGAAAAGAATCGGACAGACAAGTCAGTCAGGGTGCATTCAGGAAATTTATTCGAAGACCGGAAATCGGTGCCTTCTCGGGAATGGTGGTTATCCTGCTTTTTTTGGCCATCGTTGCTGGCGATGTGGTTTTTAACCCCCTGGGAATAAAAAACAACCTTTCGATCATTTCTCAGTTGGGGATTATAGCCATAGGTGCGTGCCTGCTCATGATAGCAGGAGAATTTGACCTTTCCATCGGTTCCATGATTGGTTTTGCCGGCATGTCTATGGCCATGATGCTGAAATGGGGGTTGCCGTTTGGATTAGGGGAAGCAAGTCCTTTCATGGCCTTTACCCTGACCCTGTGCATGACTCTCTTCATTGGTTGGTTGATTGGCAATATAGTTGTTCGCTCGGGCTTGTCATCCTTTATTGTGACCTTGGCATTTCTATTTATTCTACGCGGTCTAACTGAAGTTAGTTTCCGGGAATTCAACGAAGGCTCAACCCAGATATCAGGATTGCCTGATTTCAAGGAGACCGATTTCTTTGCCTATCTGTTCGGAGGTGAAACCTTCAAATGGGCATTTACCCTACTTTATGAGATGGGATACAACCTGAACCGCCTTGGCAACCAGTGGGTTATAGGTTTGGATGCAAAGGTTGCTTGGTGGATATGTATTGCCATAATTACCTATATAGTTCTTTCCCGAACGCAGCTTGGCAACTGGATTTATGCTACTGGAGACAACAAGGAAAGTGCCCGGGCCAATGGTGTTCCTGTGAATCAGGTAAAGATCGGACTGTTCATGTTTACCGCCTTTTGTGCAACCATTTTCGCGGCCTGTCAGGTCTTTGATACCAATACGGCTGATGCTGCCAAGGGAAACCTCAAGGAACTTGAAGCGATTGCTGCTGCGGTGGTTGGTGGTACCGTTATGACGGGTGGATTTGGATCCATCGTTGGGGTAATATTTGGGGCAGTAATTTTTGGTTTGGTCCAAAACTCCGTATTCTATATTTCTTGGATTGACGGTTCGTATTATCGGGTATTCCTTGGTACAGTGCTATTGATTGCTGCCTTTGCGAATGAAAACATACGTAAACGGATAACTGGAGGTATTTGACATGGCTGAGACAGCTGCAGAACCTTTGGTCAAACTCAGGGGTATTGTCAAGAAATTCGGCCCATTTGTAGCCCTGAACGGGGTTGACATGGATATCTATCCAGGGGAAGTACATGCACTTCTCGGTGATAACGGTGCTGGTAAATCAACTCTTATCAAAATCCTATCAGGTGTCCATCAACCGAGTGCCGGTGAAATCATAGTCGATGGAGAACCGGTTGTCTTCCGATCTCCAAGGGATGCATCAGCAGCCGGGATTGGCACGGTTTATCAGGATCTAGCCCTGAATCAGCTGATGTCAGTATCCCGTAATTTTTTCATGGGACGGGAGATTTTCAATGGTCCCGCACCCTTTGGCATGATGAAATTGCAGGAAATGGATACCATAACCCATGATGAAATGATCAAGATCGGAATTGATATTTCCGATCCCCATCAGGCCGTAGGTACCATGTCGGGAGGTCAGCGGCAGACCCTGGCGATTGCCCGGGCCATTTATTTTGGTGCCAAAATCCTTATTCTGGACGAACCAACCTCGGCCCTGGGTCAAAAACAGCAGATGGAAGTTCTGAAAACAATCAAGCGGGTCAGGGCCCTCGGGAATATTGCCATAATTTTCATAACCCATAATGAAATCCATTCCAAACTTATTGCCGATCGCTATACCTTCCTTTCGCTAGGCGAGGTAATAGGTTCGGGTACCAGAGAGAGTTTGGATGGTGATGACATTCGAAGGCTGATGGCCGGAGGAGCTGAAATGGCTGATCTGGAAATGGAATTGGGAAAGATATAACCTCGTTTTTTCAATACTGAAAATACCGATCCTTATGTGAAGGTATTGTCTTTGGTTTCTCCTATCAGGATAGATTTTGTTATTGGCTGATTTAATCTACGTGGAGAATTATACATTGAAAAGAGTTTATACCTGGTCTGCCAAACCGACGACCAGAACGTTAACAATTGCTGATTTGCAGGCAAATAAGGGCCAGAAAAAATGGACTCAAATCACGGCCAATACTCCTGAGGAGGCAATTGCTGCAGATCAGGCCGGATTGGACATGATAATCTGCAATTCGATTAATACGGGATTGGTACGCTCTGCCAACACGCCACAATTTTTAACGGCCTCAATCGGACTTCCAGATTTTGCAACCGAGAGCGATATCCTGCGTGAAGCCTTCCGGTGTCTTGCTCTTGGAGCAGATGCAATCATGACGGCACGGAGCATGCAGATCGTTTCAGCCTTAGCCAAGGAGGATATACCTGTTATGGGGCATTTGGGACTGGTTCCCCGTAAATCCACCTGGAAGGGAGGATTGCGTGCTGTTGGTAAAACCGGTATGGAAGCATATGAACTTTTCCAGGAGTTCAAAAGGCTGGAAGACGCTGGAGGTGTGTTGGTAGAAGCGGAAGTAATTCCCGGAAAAATAATGAAGGAAATTTCTCAAAGGACAGGTTTGATTACCGTGTCCCTCGGTTCTGGCAATGGAGGGGATATTGATTACCTCTTTATGGAG
>CAZHIL010000363.1:0-1601 GCA_964532985.1 uncultured Albidovulum sp.
ACATAGATATACTCTACACTCCCGAGGAAATCGAAAAGGCCAAGTCTGATGTAATGAATCTCAATGGATTGTCGGATGCTTATGTCCGACCCGTAGCATGGCGAGGAGTTGGTGAGGATATGGGAGTAGCTTCCCAAAAAAATCCCTGCAACCTGGCCATTGCCACATGGGAGTGGGGGCGTTATTACGGCAGCGATGATTCCAGTGAAATCAAGGGTATCAAGCTGGATATTTCTGAATGGCAGAGACCAAGTGAAAAAACCATTCCAAGCCATGCCAAGGCTTCGGGACTTTACATGATCTGTACCGTTTCCAAACACAAGGCTCAAAAAAGAGGTTTTACGGATGCCCTGATGTTTGATTATCGCGGTTATATAGCCGAGGCTACCGGGGCCAACATCTTTTTTGTAAAAAATGGTGAGGTCCATACCCCCCTGCCGGATTGCTTTCTCAATGGCATAACCCGGCAGACGGTTCTGGAATTGTTGAAAAAGAGAAATATCAAGGTTCACGAACGCCATATAATGCCATCAGAAATGGAAGATTTCGAGCAATGCTGGTTGACAGGTACTGCAGCAGAAGTTGAGCCGGTCGGACAGATTAGGGAATACAATTTTGAAGTAGGGGAACTTGCCAAGCAGATGGTTGCTGATTACAGCCAATTGGTCAGATCCTGAGTTTGTGTTGTCAAGTGTAATTCAAGGTGTGATATTATGAACCATGCTATCTATTACACCAAGCAGGTGGAAATGATCAGATCGCATTATTCTGACCTAGCCGATCTGAATAAGGTTGACAGTCATGGCCTGGTACCTCTGCATTGGTTTGCCATCATTAATACATCTCCAGATATTCTGAAATTCCTGATTGAACTTGGTGCCGATGTTCAACAAAAATCCTCGAACGGTTTAACAGCCTTGCACGGGGCTGCTGCCTATAATTCAAATCCCGAAATAATCAGTGCCCTTGTCGAGGCCAATGTGCCAATCGATTCGGTTTCGAACAACGGTTTGACAGCCCTGCACGGGGCCGTGGCCTATAATTCAAATCCAGAAGTAATCAAGGAATTGTTTAAATCAGGAGCTTCAATTGAACACAACACACCGAGCGAATTAACCCCTCTTCATGTTGCAGCAGCAAATAGTACCAATCCCGAAATCGTTCAGATACTTGTGGATAATGGCGTTAAGATAAACAGCAAGGATAAAAATGGTGACACACCACTTCACACAGCAGCCTCGGCAAATGAAAAGCCAGAGATAATCAAGATACTTCTTGACTTGGAAGCAGAGGTTAATGCCACCAATTCAGAAGGATTGTCTCCACTTCACCTTGCGGCCATGAATAATTCCAATCCGGAGGTAATACAAACCCTTCTTTCCTATGGTGCCATGACTGGATTGACCGACAAGAACGGGAATTTACCCTATGATCTGGCCAAGGAATCCAACCCCAATATTGTCGGCAACAGAATTTTCAAGAAACTGCAAACCCTTCATTCAGACAATTGGGGATCCAAGGGTTTCTTCAGGGAGGCAGGTGTTGAAGATGTTGAAAGGTGTATAAATCAGGGAGTTAGTGTAGTAGATTCCAACAAGGGC
>CAZHIL010000364.1:0-7584 GCA_964532985.1 uncultured Albidovulum sp.
GGATGAAGTTTCCGTTGATTTTCAGACAACCACATCAGGTTCGGAAAATGCCTTTACCGGTTTGGTCAAGATAAATGAATTGCCTCTGGCAAGAGTTCAGATAGTACAAGGAAAGGAACTTGATGGTGAAACCGACAATGTACTGAAAATTGCACTGTCGGAAATTAACTCACAGGAAAGCCAGAACAATGGAACCAAAGAGAAGGCAAATACTGCCCGCATTGCAGCCATTTCCCTGATCGGGATTATGTTTCAATGGTTGCCCGTGCAACAGGAAAAGCTGGATGTGAGTGAATTCAGTTCTTTTGTTGAAACGGGTTCTTCACTGGAACTTTTTCTCCCATTATACCAAAACCAAAAACATACTGAAGGGGATAAGAGTAATCCACAAAGATGAATTCAAACTCGGCAGAACTTCAAGAAGAACATTTTCCATTTCTGACACAAACCCTTGAGTATATATTTATTACTTCAGATCTTGTTGATTTCGGTTGGGATATGGTAGATTGGAACAAGGACCCAACCACCCCTAGACATCCATTTAACCAGCAAACAGAAAGAATATTGAAAATCAATACCTGTAAAGGTTTCTAATCTAAAGAGGGTATCGTGTTTTATGTTGTATTAGCATTATTTGAGCTTGTTCGAATTCGCTCCAAGAAACGAAAAACGGTACCACTCCCTCCGTTTAGCAATGCTGCGGACACTGCATAAGTTACGATGCTTGAATTAATATTAATGTCAATGGAAGCCATTAAACGTGCAAATATGTCAATCCCAGTAGATACACATATAATTGCAGAAATGGCGAAGATGATAGGTGTCTTCAGACCCCTATTATTTAAACCCCATTCTTTGTATATTTTCCACTTAAAAAGTACATTGCACAATTCCTCAACAATCAATGATATAAACAACCAAACAAAGATAGCTGCAGCAAGATGCTCATAATTTAATTTACTGAATGAATCCATGATAGATACCAACTAATGATTATAAGAGACTAATCTTTGACTGTCACTCGTTTTTGTCAAGACTAGCCATTCACAACAATGCGAACAGCATAGTAATTTCTGCTTATATTTTTTCAGCCTTTACCCTGTTACTAAAACATGTTTTATGAGCATAATATTCATAAAACAGACTTACAAACCTCATTAACTCTTCCTTAAAGACAAAGTTTTTTATTTTGGTTTCAGTGTTGAAAGAAAACCTTTTTGCTTCTTCTTCATGAAATACGATTTGGGGATTTAACGTATATGTTTTTAAACCATGGAGAAAATATGCATGGAGAGCATCATCAATTGGGCCTGTTACTTTTGGCAAAATCCTTAGAAACTCTTTGGCAGCCTCCTTGGTTATTACGTAACCCCAACCACCCTTTTCTCTTGCCTTGCTAAGCGAAAAATTAAACTTGTCATTCAATGGTACCAGGTTAACAAGCCCTTCTTCTGTAAACCTGCTTCCCAAAAACACAATATCAAATGGTTTAGTTGTGGTCTCAAGGTCATCAAGTACAGCCGGGAAATCGTTACTTAACCTTACATCATCCTCTAAAACAGCGATCATCCTTTCGGAACTATCAACTAGCCATTTCAAAACATTCCTATGACTTAAATTACACCCCATCTGACCAAGGGTCAGGGTTCTATATGAATTTTTGATTTTAATATGGCTTACTGTTTGGGTTAGGCTGTCTGGATCAATATCCTTCCAATCTACTCCTTCAACAAATTCAAACTCTTGGGAAAGTAGATGCAATTGGTTCGAAATATACTGTTTTCTTTCAACTGCTCTTTTCAGATTAATGATAATACATTTCATAGGGTGGGAATTCCTTGTAATAAATCAGAAATTTATCTCAGTAATATATAATTTATAACTGGAATTACTTTTCTTCATAGGTATGCTACTCTATGTTGAGTAGGGATATATCCACTTGATTGGAGAGTTTAGCACCTGTAAAAGTTTTGTTCATTAGGATATGCAGTAACTGACGAGAGGATCATAGAAAAAACAAAGGAATTTAAGTCGGTCCAAAAAGACTACTGAGGCGAGCAGATATTTTAAATCTTTCATGTTGGTGATAATGAAGAGCAATCAGGTAAGACTTGCTCAATGCAGACAATAGTCGAGTATCTAGAAATAGGTATTAAATTAATACATCATTTCCAGCTGGTCCCAAGTCTGTTTAATGCCTTCCAGTTGACTACTTCCGAGTTGGAATATTAGAGAGCGGTGAAACATAATAATGAGTGTAGCCAGAGGAACCATTCAATACCAAACGGGAATCTCACCGGTAACGGGTTGTGGCTTCTCCTATTCTGTCAAAGAACTGGATAGTGCATTATCCGGTCCTGTCATAAAAGTGTTGTATGATGACCCTGGAAAGTTAGAAATAAAAGAAATGATTGCCGAGCTTATTGAAACCGAATTTCACCATCGCCAAGTCGAGCGAATCTTTTCTGATACCGAGCAACATGAAAACTGGCGAGTAGGTGAAGCACTTGCTGAGACATACCTGATTCATCATAGAGGCTGTTTTTTTCCTTGGCCAGTAAGCCGTGACGAGCGCAAGAGTAGCTCCAGCCTACCCGGTGCTGATTTGGTTGGTTTCCAATCCAACGGTGTAAATGAATTTTTTGCCTTCGGTGAGGTAAAGACATCAGCACAAAAACATTATCCTCCCAAAGTGATGCATGGTAACACAGGTTTACAAAAACAGATAGAGGATCTCAAAGATGATGTGAAGATTAAGGACGATCTTGTTTTATACCTGGGTAATCATGCTAGAAATAGCACTTGGGAAAAACGGTACAAGCTAGCCTTTTCAAATTACATTAACAACAAAACAAATGTTCGTGTTTTCGGTTTTATGATCCGGGATGTGAAGCCACATAAGATTGATATTCATAATTGTGTAAACAAACTCGCAATTGATCAACACCCGGAAATGATGATCGAATTATTGGTTCTTTATTTACCACAAAACAGTATTAATCAATTGAGCAAAAAGGTTGTCAGCTATAGAAAAGGAGGTGTTAAATGAACGTAACAAAAGCATCTCTGGAAAGAATTGCCCAACACTGGGCCATTCAAGCCATTAGCGATGACGAAATCAATCAAGCCGTTGAACTGTCCAATCGTCTCCTCGTGGAGAAAGCCGTCGGAAATCTGATTCACTTCAATTATAAACCATCAAAATCTGACTATCAGTTACTCGATCGAGTCTCCATGGCATATGAGATAGCTGCCATAGAGGGGCTGAATGATTTCTTGAATCCTACTTCCTCAGAAAATGAGCTTAGTGAACAATGTGCTTCAGGTGCCCACAAGGCTTTTGAAATCAAAAGGCTCTTTGAAATCCCTAGTACCGATTTAGAGCGGATATACCATATTCTGCATCTCTCTTCTTTGGCCTATTGTGGTGACAGGTGGACTGACTTGCGCCGTTGGTACAACGAAAACGAACGAATTCTGCAAATCTCCTCTGTTGAAGGGGAAATTTGGGATCAGCACTTGGTTAACCTTCTATTCAATTGCTGGGTTTGCCTTTTTAGAAAAAAACGCTGGGAAGATTTGGACCGTATCAGTGAAGTTATTTCTGAGCTTAGAAAAAACCAAAATAAGTATGAATTTGGATTTCTCAGCAATACCAAAAATGCTGAACAGCGTTCCATGGCTTTGCGACTCATCAGCTTGTATCACTGGGCTAAGGCTACGGAAATCCTAGCTAAGTATATGCTGCAAGGGGAACCAGCCGGAGTCACTACTATTTTAAACAAACATTTTGAGTCGGCATTAAAAGCTGTAGAGGTGAGTGGTGATATAAAGCTTGAATTACTATTGCGCTGGTTACAGATTGCAGGACGTCGGATGATTACTGATTCAATCTGGTGGATCGCAAGAAGTATCAATTCCCGTGTCACAAAATTTGTGAATGAGGTGACCAAACAGCAAGCTTTGTTTGAATTGCTCCCTCCTCAGCGGGCTGCAATACAGGAACAGGGATTGCTTGATCAGGCCGCTACAGCCATTGTCGTTGATATGCCTACTTCTGGTGGAAAAACCCTGCTCGCACAGTTTAGAATATTGCAGGCTCTCAATCAGTTTGATCAGGATGAATCTGGTAAAGGTTGGGTGGCTTATGTGGCCCCAACAAAAGCACTGACAGCCCAGATTACTCGAAGGCTTAGACGTGATTTTGAGCCCATAGGTGTAAAAGTTGAGCAGCTTACCGGTGCAATTGAGATTGATGCTTTTGAGGAAGATTTATTAGTACAAACAGAAAAAGCGAATGCTTTTGATGTATTGGTTGCTACACCAGAAAAACTTCAACTCATCATTCGCAATAAAAAAGTACCACGACCTCTGGCACTCGTTGTCATGGATGAAGCTCACAATATTGAAAATGAAACCCGCGGATTGAGGATTGAATTGCTACTGGCAACGATCAAGGGTGAATGTAGTTCAGCCAATTTTTTACTGTTGATGCCCTTTGTTGAGAAACCGGAAATACTTGCTCGATGGCTCGCACAGGATATTAACGCCGGGCGAACAATCAGCTTTGGGACTACACCATGGAAGCCCAATGAACGTATAGTAGGCATGTTCAAGACGGAAGCAGATGACTCCGTAAATGCCGGTTGGCTCATGAAATACGAAACTCTTACAACCACCCCTAATACGATTCATCTCTCTGGTGAATATACTGCAGGTGGAGTGAGACCGATAAATGTTCCTAAATACAAAGTTCTGAAAAACGACGAACAAGTTGGAATAACCCTGCAAACTGCTGCAATGGCTCGAATAATGTCTGAACGGGGAACCAGTATAGCAGTGGCAAATAATACCGAATGGGTGTGGAATATGGCTCGTAAAACATGTGAAACCATGCGGCCATTCACAGATCTTCCAAACGAAATTCAACTAGTTCAGAATTTTCTGCGTACAGAAATTAGTACCAATTTTGAATTGATCGATATGCTCTCACGTGGAGTTGGCGTACATCATTCTGGACTATCTGACGAAGTCAGAGCTCTTATGGAGTGGCTTGCTGAAGAAGGTAAGCTGAGGGTACTATGTGCAACGACAACCATTGCTCAGGGTATTAACTTCCCTGTTTCCTCAGTATTTCTGGCATCAAACAAATATCCGTACGGCAAAGAGATGTCTCCACGTGAGTTTTGGAACCTTGCTGGTCGTGCAGGTCGAATGAACCATGATAGCGTAGGTGTTGTAGGTCTTGCCGCGGGTAATGAACCACAGAATATAATTGAATATGTATCTCGTGCGACTGGAGAACTTGCCTCTCGCCTAGTGAAGATGCTTGATGATATTGAACAAGCAGGAAAGCTAAATGATCTGGAGACTTTTTTTCATCATGAACAATGGGAGGACTTTCGTTGTTATGTTGCACATCTATGGAATGAAAAGAAAAACCTTGATGCGGTTCTTTCAAATACAGAGCAACTGCTCCGAAATACTTTCGGTTACGGCTTGCTGGAAAATCGACCAGACCAGAAACCAAAAGCAGAAAAGCTTTTGGAAGTTACCAAGAAATACGCCCAAATCCTCTCAGAGAACCCAGGACACGCATCACTTGCAGATATGACAGGTTTTTCCCCCGAAGGTATCAGTAAAGCACTATATGAAATCAATATTTTGGACAAAAAACTGACTGCTGAAGAATGGAAACCAAACAGTTTGTTTGGTAAGAAGTCTGGAATGGCTGATCTCTATGGGGTAATGTTGAAGTTACCGCAACTTAAGGGCAATCTTGAGGAGATTACCAACCGAGGACTTGAACACAGCCAAATATCCAACATCACTAAAGCATGGGTTAACGGTAAAAGTATTGAGGAAATTGCCCGTGACTATTTCAGTGGCGAAGAAGTTCAAACCAAAGATATAAGTGCTGCTTGCAAGGCCATTTATAAAACCCTGGTAAATAACGGAACCTGGGGAATGTCAGCCCTAAGCCGTTTATCAGGATTCGATTTTGATCAACTATCCAATTCTGAAAAACGCCAAATCAATATGGTTCCTGCAATGATTTATCACGGTGTAAAATCAGAAGAAGGTGTTTTGTTGCGAATGAATTCTGTACCGAGGTCAATTGCCGAGTCTTTGGGTAGCATCATGAAAGAATCTGTAACCATTGAGAACCGCACAGTTCAGGATGCACGATCTTTTTTGAAACAATCTGATATCTCAACTTGGGATAGAGCAATTCCACGATCATCTTCTCTTTCTGGCAAGGAATACAAACAAATTTGGCATATCCTTTCAGGAGAAGAATGATGAGTACCAAATTTAATGTTCAGATAGCTTAGAAATTTCGATTATTGAGTTTCTGACTCAGCGTTTTTTCATGAATATTATTTATGCTTGTTTAGGGTTAAAAAGGGTTGTGAGCGATATTTTAATTACCAATTTCAAATGTTTATCGAAACCAAATCTTGATAAATGGAGGTAGTCAGATCATCAACTCACTTGGACCGTCTTAGGAACTGTATAGGTGAGTATAAAATTGCCTCTAATTTGAATGTATGAAAGTATGCATTTTTCCATATGTACGATCGGATACTTTTTCATGGTTTTTGTTTAACCATACACCAATAGCATGCCGTTCAATATTTGGATGATTATTGCACCTATCCCTCTTTGAATAGGGCTTGCAGCCCTTGACAATACGACTTTCCCGTGAATATATCTTTCCATCTGCGAGAAACGAAACTACAGCAAATTTATCAAAGCAGTCATAATTTATAATTTTAAAATCTGAGATATCCAAATTCCTAACATTTGTAGATCAATTACTTCACCTTAAATAGATCAAAAACACCTGAAAATCAATTTCTTATAGTTACAGTAATCCAATATCTACCCATAACAGTCATACCAGGTTTCTGTTTCTATAAGTAAATCAAGAATTCTTAAGTTAAGTATTAAATCCCCGATAAAAATCGTAAGGTAATTTTGAGGAATTTCTTCACTTCCTTTAGATGAATTGTATTTTTTGCAATAATTGTTAAATAGGCAAAAAGTCTATTGATCACATGATTACCAACTAACTAAAGCCCATTTCATTATCTTAGAAATTTAGAATTAATACCAATTATATCTCCTCGAATTTGAGTATTAATTTTTCATCCACATTTTTTTTGTCAGGGAAAAACATGAAAATTGAATCAGTACGTATTGAAAACTTTAGGTCCTTTAAGGACAAAACTGTTTATTTCAACAATTACACCTGTTTTGTTGGCCCTAACGGTGCAGGGAAATCAACTGTCCTTACTGCATTAAATGTTTTTTTTCGTGAATCTGATAGTTCCCAAACTGACTTGTTGAAATTGGTCGAAGAAGATTTTCACTGCAAGGAAACTGATAAACCCATAACAATCACTGTTACTTTTAACGATTTGAGTCAGGATGCATTGGAAGATTTTTCTAACTATGTAAGGCAAGGAAAATTGGTTGTTTCTGCCAAAGCTACATTTGACCCTGCTAACGGGAAAGCAGTTGTTAAACAATTCGGACAAAGAATTGGATTTAAAGCATTCGCTCCTTTCTTTGAAGCTG
>CAZHIL010000365.1:0-11118 GCA_964532985.1 uncultured Albidovulum sp.
TTGGCGTGCTGCCTCTGATACAGGCAGGAGAGCCTTTGTTTTCAATTCCTCGATTTCAGAAACACTCTCCTGGATAAAATCAGCCTTTTCAGCCATTTCTTGGGGATTGGTGGTGAATTCCATCTTTCCCGGGGGTGGCAAGGGTATTCCTTCAGTCAACTGAGAAAGGGCCTGTCTGGAATTGTCAATGGAATCCCGCACCCATTTTTCCATCGCTGGGTCAAAATCAGCTGCGATTACATTTACCCCACAGTGAATGGCTCTGGCGGCCCAACCGCCACCAATAACACCTGTACCAAGTAGTCCGAGTGTTTTTACGTTCATGTTTATTGCTCCCGCTTTTTGTTGTTGATATCGAGTTTTCTGGAACGATGCATCAAGCCCGCAAGATACTCGGCTGGAACGATCCTTGATTGCAGTTCATGGTAGATTGTATCGGGAAAGGGTTCGGCCTTGGGAGTTCCTCTTTGGGATACATGCAATTGCATACTTTCACAAATGGCCACCAACTCGCCACCTGAATGCATTTTCTGGTAAAGGTGAATTCTTTTAGCGTCAGAATTCAGAACAAAGGTTTGAATATCGAGTTGGGCAAACATCTTTACTTCCAAAAGGAAATAATTGTGGAACTCCAAGGCATAGACAGTATTTCGTTCCCGTTTTCGGTATTCAGCTCCCAAACCTGTTTCTTCCTGGAACTTATCCACGGCTAGGCTGAAGGCCAGTGAATAAAATGAATCACGCATGTGATCATTATAATCGACCCAATGTGGATGAACTTTTGTCTGGTAGGTTGATGCCAGGGGAATTACAGGATCGTCTTGTTTCATTTTGAACTCACTTTTCCTAATCCTTTCACCAATAACTAATTTCGCAAGAAGAAGGTAATAATTTTGGCGTTTCAATCTTTGCTGGATTTATTTTGATGTTTCAATTTCTGAAAACGGGTCCGGATCATAGGTTACCTTCTTCAGATAGAGACCTTCGGGTGGGGCTAATGGACCACATTCCTGGCGATTTCTTGCTTCTAGGATTGTTTTGACATCCCCTGGCTCAAGATTTTTCATACCAACCTTGACTAAAGTTCCAACAATACTTCTCACCTGCTTGTGCAGAAAACTGGGTGCTTCAAGGATGAATTCGTATTCCTTGCCTGAATGACTCAAGCTACTGTCAATTTGTATGTTGTTCATTGTCCTTACAGGGGATAAGGCCTGACAGTGGGCAGAACGAAAGGTTGTAAAATCATGTTTGCCCATGAGATGGGATGCCCCGTTGGTCATATCCGCCAGATCCAGGTCCTTATGAATGTGCCAAGCCAGACCACTTTCAAAAACCAGGGGTGAAGATCGTATGATAACCCTGTAGAGGTAAGTCCTTTTGACTGCTGAAAACCGGGCATGAAAATCCTCATCCACTTCACTTGCCTTCAGGATAGCTATCCTGGATGGTCTCAGATTGGCATTAATGGCAGCCTTGAGGGTTTGGGGCGACCAGTCCTTTTTCAAATCAAAGTGGATGACCTGACCAAGGGCATGTACACCCGTATCTGTTCTGCCGGCAGCGGTAATATGAGGTAAATCGCCTTCAAGCTTGCGAATTGCATTCTCGATGGCTTCCTGAACGGAGGATTGTGATTTCTGCCTTTGCCAACCACAATAGGCCTCACCGTTATACTCGACTACCATTGCAAATCGTGGCATGAGTCCACCTACAAATACTTCTGTAATCTTATGTTATAACCCATAAAGTTCATTCGATGGCCTCTTCGTGGTTGAAAATTTATATGTAATCCCATTTAGTATAGGTTTCTTTTTTGTCTTCACTATCTTTACCGAACATAAATCGTCACATTCGTATTTGGCAATCAACACTCAATCTCAATCCATGATTTAAACAGATTTCTGAAGGCATGAAAGATATATTTTCCCTAAGCTTAGTTAAAAACAAATGAGTACCCAAACCATAGATTATAAATCCTCCCTTCGATTACCGAAAACCACATTCCCCATGCGGGCAGGATTGCCCCAAAAGGAGCCCGGTATTTTATCAGGTTGGGATGAGATTGGAATTTATGATCGATTGCGGGAAAAGCAGGGTAGGGAAACATTCATTCTTCACGATGGACCTCCTTACGCCAATGGCCATCTCCATATTGGTCATGCTTTGAACAAGGTCTTGAAAGATTTTGTTGTGCGGTCACAACAACAAATGGGTAAGGATTCAAGATATGTCCCGGGTTGGGATTGCCATGGGCTGCCAATTGAATGGAAAGTAGAGGAGAATTACCGGGAACGCGGTCTTTATAAAGAGGATGTCTCGATTTTGGACCTGAGAAGGGAGTGTCGGGATTTTGCCAAAAACTGGATAAACATTCAAAGATTGGAGTTTTGCCGGCTTGGTGTGATCGGAAAATGGAATGATCCGTATTTGACTATGGATTACCATGCTGAAGCGGTCATTGCCGAGGAATTCATGAAGTTTCTCATGAATGGAACGCTGTATCAGGGTTCCAAACCCGTTTTATGGTCCACAGTGGAGAAAACCGCTTTGGCCGAGGCTGAAGTGGAGTATGAGGATCATACCAGCCAATCGATATGGGTCAAGTTTCCTGTTGACACGACACTTTCCAAGGGTTTGACCAAGGCTGGCATACCTGAAGAAACATCTGTAATCATCTGGACAACAACTGCCTGGACACTTCCTTCCAACAAAGCAATCTGCTTTAACCCGAATATAACCTATTCACTCTTTGAGGTGACAGAAGCACCTGAAGACAACTGGTTTCGCGAGGGTGAGTATTTTCTTTTGGCCGATAACCTGATGGAAGAAACGGCCAAGGTTTCGAGAATTACCGCCTACCGAAAGATCAAAACTGTTTCTTCTGAAGAGTTGGGTCAATTGGTATGCGAGCATCCATTCAGGGGTATGGTATCGGAGCAGGAACCTGATGTGAACAGATGGGATTATCCAGTGCCACTGTTGCCAGGTGACCACGTTACTGACGAGGCCGGGACAGGATTCGTGCATACGGCACCTTCACATGGGGACGATGACTTCATGATTGCCAGAAAGCACAACCTCCACATGACGCACAATGTCAATGAGGATGGCAGGTTTAGGTCCTCCCTCCCCATTTTTGGAGGATTGGATATTTTCAATTCCAACGGCAAGGAAGGTGCTGCCAATAATATCATCATAGCCAACCTGATCACCAAGGGAAAACTGGTGGCCAGACGAAAACTGGTCCATTCCTATCCTCACAGCTGGCGTTCCAAGGCCCCACTGATTTACCGGAATACACCCCAGTGGTTTGTTGCAATTGACAAGGATATAGATGATAACCAATCAGAGGAAGGCAAGACAATCAGGGAAAGAGCCCTGAATGCAATCAATCACAGGGTAAACTGGACACCTCAATCTGGCCAGAACCGAATTAATTCAATGCTCGAAAAACGTCCAGACTGGGTCCTCTCAAGACAAAGAGCCTGGGGTGTTCCCCTTACCTGTTTCATCAAGAAGGGAACAAGTACGGGAGCCAAGGACTTTTTACTCAAGGACCAAAGAGTCAATGACCGGATTTCGGCCATGATCAAAGAAGGTGGAGCCGATACATGGTATAAGGAAAATACCAAGGAAAAGATACTTGAAGGTCTCTACAAGTCTGAAGATTACGAGCAGGTAACGGACATACTGGATGTATGGTTTGATTCCGGATCAACCCATGCTTTCGTTTTGAGGGACCGTGATGATGGAAGTCACGATGGTATGGCTGATTTGTATCTTGAAGGAACCGATCAGCACCGGGGTTGGTTTCAATCTTCTCTGTTGCAGTCCTGTGGAACCAACGGAAGGGCACCTTACAGAGGGGTTTTGACCCATGGGTTCACGCTTGATGAAAAGGGTAAGAAAATGTCCAAATCATTGGGCAATACCGTATCTCCCGAAGAACTGGTCAAGAAACATGGTGCGGATATACTTCGCCTTTGGGTGGCTCAGTCTGATTACACCTCTGATTTGAGGATAGGTCCCAATATCCTTCAAACTGTTATTGACGGTTACCGACGATTAAGAAATGCATTCAGGTTCATTCTTGGCAATTTACATGACACCAGTGAGGTTGAGGAAATTGACTGGACAACCATGCCTGATCTGGAGAGGTGGGTCTTGCATCGGATTTCCGAATTGGATGAAACAGTCAGAAAGGGTTATGCCGAGTATAATTTCCGGGGGGTATACTCTGAAATCTTTAATTTCCTGAATTCCGATTTATCAAGATTCTATTTTGATATCAGAAAGGATTCCCTTTATTGCGGATATCCCGAGAGCCAACAATATAAAGCGACACTGCTGGTTCTGGATATACTGTTCAATTTTCTGACAACCTGGCTGGCACCCATATTACCTTTTACCATGGAGGAAATATGGCAATCACGCAATCCTTCATCTTCAGATTCAGTACATTTACATGACTTTCCACAAGCCGAACCAGGTTGGCGAAATGACGATCTTGCCAAAAAGTGGGAAAAAATCCGGGAGGTAAGAAGAGTTGTCAATGCAGAAATCGAAAATCAGCGTATAGCCAAGGTTATCGGTTCGAGTCTGGAAGTTCATCCCAGAATCCTTGTTAAAGATAAAGAGCTTTACAATCTGCTGACTTCCGTACCCTTGGATGATATTTGCATCACTTCCCAAATTGATGTTGTGAAGGTATCTCCAGAGGGGAATAAATCAGAGACAGATGGCAACAATGGTTTCAGGGTTGAATTCAACCTTGCGAAAGGGGACAAATGCCAGCGGTGTTGGAAAATACTGCCGGAGGTAGGATCATTCTTTCATCAAGGGGTTTGTGGAAGATGTGATGAGGTTCTGACTCTGCTTGAGACTTCAGATTAGGCATATGCTTTTACAACCGGAGCAGTTAAAACTAGCGATCAATCTATATCAATACCCTCAACCTGGGTTGGGGGATGATTGACTGAGCCAAAGATATATCATAGGCTTAAACATTGAAAAGGAAGTGAAGGATGTCTCCATCCTTGACCTCATAAGCTTTTCCCTCGGTTCTGATCTTGCCCAAATGGCGAGCCTGTTGATAACCACCACAAGATATGAATTCCTCGAATGATATTGTTTCTGCCCGAATGAAACCCCGCCGAAAATCTTCGTGTATTACTGCAGCAGCATCCGCTGCATTGGTCTCTTTTGGAATGGTCCATGCCCGGGTTTCCTTTGGACCTGTTGTGAAATAGGTAATCAGCCCCAAGAGGGAATAGCCCTTCTGTATCAGGCGGTCAAGTCCTGAGCTGTCAAGTCCCATTTCGGTCAGGTATTCCTGCTCTTCTTCAGCGCTCAACTGGCTGATTTCCTCTTCGATCTGGGCTGAAACCAGAACAGTACTTGCGTCATGCTTGTGGGCGTATTCTTCAACCTGTGCAGAGTAATTGTTGCCCTCCCTGAGGGAATTCTCATCAACATTGCAAACATAGAGAAAGGGTTTGGATGTAAGCAATTTCAGCCTGTACCATAATTTTGTATCTTCCTCATCAAGCCCCGTTGGTCTGGCATGGATACCTTGTTCAAGTTTTTTCTGGGCTAGCTCCAGCAATCCATCAATTTTCACTGATTCTTTGTCACCACCCCTGATTTTTCTAACTAACCTGGATCTTTGTCTTTCTATGGATTCCAGATCGGCCAGCATCAGTTCCGTTTCGATGGTTTCGATATCCCTCAAGGGATCAATCCGGCCATCAACATGGACGATATTGTTGTCATCGAAACAACGAACCACATGAGCCAGCGCATCAACTTCCCTTATGTTACCTAAAAACTTGTTTCCCAGCCCTTCCCCCTTGGAAGCACCCTTGACCAGTCCAGCTATATCGACAAAGGTTGTCTTGGCCTGGATTATCTGTTTGGATTTTTCAAAACCGGCTATTTCTGCCAATCGTGAATCGTTGACCGGAACTTCTCCCAGATTGGCTTCAATGGTACAAAAGGGGTAATTCTCGTTTTGGGCAGAGGCCGTATGGGTCAGTGCATTGAAAAGGGTTGATTTGCCCACATTTGGCAAGCCGATAATTCCAGTTCTGAAACCCACTCTCTACCCCATTGAAATTAACATTGATAAGGGGTAATTATATGGAGATCAGAATATGAATTTTAAGTCTAGGGGATCGTCATGAAAATAAATCATTACCTGTTCTATGATGGCAATTGCGAAGAAGCATTTAAATGGTATGCAAAGATCTTCGGTGTAGATAATTTATACATGCAGAGATTTAAGGATATACCTGGCGAAAGCCCATTCTCAAAGGATATGGACGACAAAGTAATGCATGTTGCCTTGTCCTTGGAAGGTGGCTGCTTGATGGGATCAGACGATCTTACTGAAAATTACCAAGAACCAAGAGGAATGGCTGTTTCGTTGAATTTTGACAAGGTTGAGGAAGCCCGTGACATTTTTGAGAAACTGTCTGAAGGGGGAACGGTGACAATGAAATTTGAACCAACCTTCTTTTCCCCGGGGTTTGGGGTATTGAAGGATAAATTCGGAATACCTTGGATGGTAAATACGGAGATGGAATAAGCTGGGAAAGAGTCCGGTGTCTAGATTAGCTTCAAAGTTTGATCAATTACGATCCAACAACCAAAAGGCCTTTATTGCCTATATAATGGCAGGTGATCCCAATCCGGAATATTCTAGGAAAGTACTGGAGGGATTGCCCAATGCAGGGGTTGATATCATAGAATTGGGGATTCCTTTTACGGACCCGATGGCAGATGGTCCAACCATACAATTGGCAGGTCAAAGAGCGCTTGCAGCTGGTCAAACGGTCTCCAAAACACTATCCATGGTCAGGGACTTCCGAAAAATCGAGAATGACACTCCGATTATCCTGATGGGGTATTATAATCCCATTTACAGTTATGGGGTCGAGAGATTTATCAAGGAATCGGTCGAAATTGGTGTTGATGGTCTGATTATTGTTGATCTGCCACCGGAGGAAGACCAGGAATTGTGCATACCTGCCAACGAAGCTGGTTTGAGTTTCATTCGCTTGGCAACTCCTACAACTGATGACAAAAGACTTCCCCGTGTTTTGGAAAATACCAGTGGTTTTGTCTATTTTGTTTCCATTACCGGTATTACTGGAGCAAGGGCTCCGAAACCCGAAGAAGTTGCACCGGATGTAGCCAGAATAAAAAAGGCTACCGATTTGCCGGTATGTGTTGGTTTTGGAGTTAAAACCCCAGATATGGCAAAGGCCATAAGCAATATTGCAGATGGAGTTGTGGTAGGTTCCTCAATCGTCAATTTGATCGGTGAGGAAAGACCTATAAAAGAGGTTTTGGAGTTCGTTCAAAACCTGTCCGAAGGAGTAAATTCCCAAACAGTTTAATCCAACCCCTGATTAATTTTGTTTCGTAATACACTGATGGAGTAGGATCAAGTGCCAGTTATAACCTGTATTGAAGATTTAAAGCAGCTTTACAAGCGCAGGGTCCCCAAGATGTTTTACGATTATGTCGAGACGGGCAGTTGGTCCGAGAGTACATTCAAAAACAATTCCAGGGATTTGGATCTCATCAAATTCAACCAGAAGGTAGGGGTCGATATTTCACAAACATCAACCGAAATTTCAATGCTCGGCAACAAGATGTCAATGCCCCTAGCGTTGGCTCCGGTCGGATTGACCGGCATGCAGTCGGCTGATGGAGAAATTAAAGCAGCCCGTGCAGCCAGAAAAAAGGGCATTCCATTCATTCTATCAACCATGTCGGTTTGTTCAATTGAGGATGTTGCAAAGAAAGCAGGAGAAGGGTTCTGGTTTCAACTTTATTACATGAATGAACAGGAATTCAGTCGTAGCCTTATCAAAAGGGCCAAGGAAGCAAATTGTTCGGCGTTGGTGCTGACGATGGATTTGCAAGTTCTCGGCCAGAGACACATGGACCTCAAGAATGGTCTGTCCATTCCTCCCAGACCAAATCTTAAATCCCTTCTGGACTTATCTACCAAGGTTAGGTGGGGTCTTGGCATTTTGCGTACTCCCAGAAAGAATTTCGGAAATGTCTACGGTCATGTTGAGGGGGTTGAAAATCTAGGTTCATTGATGTCATGGGTGGCTGATCAGTTTTATTCCAAACTTGATTGGGATACTGTCAAGCAAGTCAAGGATCTGTGGGATGGTCCGCTTGTTCTGAAGGGCATCATGGATGTAGAGGATGCCAAAAAAGCCGCTTCCATTGGTGTAGATGCCATTGTCGTGTCCAATCATGGTGGTCGCCAGCTTGATGGCGCCATATCCTCCATTAGGGCATTACCCGGGATTGTGGAAGCCGTTGGTGACAAGGTTGAGGTTTATTTTGACTCCGGCATCCGTTCAGGCCAGGATGTATTGCGAGCCATCGGAATGGGAGCCAAGGCTACTCTGATTGGACGGGCCTATATTTATGGTCTGGGGGCAATGGGTGAAGCAGGTGTTGAAAAAGCCGTTGACATCATGCACAAGGAATTGGCCACTTCAATGGCTCTGTGTGGAGTAAGGGATATTTCTGAATTTGGTGAAAAAAATCTGTTGATTCCTTCAGACTTCCAAACGAATTGGAAATGGTAAAGGGCACATCTCTTAAACAAACAGGTGTTTGAACTTAGGCAATCGCAGGAAATGATTAAATCGGAATCCCCTCAAATCAAATCCGTTTAAGGTTTGAATTCACCTGTTGATTTATGGATTTTGGGTAATATATCTTTGTGTCGTTGTGGACAGGCACCCTTGGAGGTTGTCCGCTATTTTTCATTCAGGAGATAATGATGGTAACAGATAATATACCAAATCTCCGAGCAGAAATCAGACCGGGGACAGGCAAGGGGGCCGCTCGGAAAGCTCGGCGAGAGGGTTTAGTGCCCGGAGTAGTTTATGGTGGGGGCGAGGATCCGATAACCATAAATGTCAATTTTAATGAATTGCTCAAGAAGTTGCGTGAAGGCAGATTTTTGTCCACACTCTTCAACCTGCAAATCAAGGACAGGGAAGATGTCAGAGTGATTTGTCGTTCTGTCCAGAGGGACGTTGTTCTTGACCTTCCTACCCATCTGGATTTGATGCGATTGAGGAGGACTTCCAAAATCAATCTGTTCATACCCGTAGAGTTTATCAACGAGGATAAATCACCTGGTATAAAGCGTGGGGGCGTTCTTACCGTGGTTAGAGGTGAGGTGGAGTTGATTGTTACCGCCGGCGATATACCCACATCATTGGTAGCCGATTTGGAAGGTCTGGATGTAGGTGATGTTATTACCATATCAAAGATCAAACTTCCAAAAGGAACCAGGCCAACCATCAGCGACCGAGATTTTGTAATTGCAAATATTTCCGCACCATCGGGTCTGAGATCAGAGGAACAGGATCAAGAAATTGAAGAAGCACCTGAAGAAGAGGAAGAGGAACAGGAAGAAGAATAGGTGATTTGCTATAGTCACCTCATATAATCCGGTATTTTCGGAAATATTTTTCTGTCAGGTGGTTGATGCCGTTCTGAAGTATTCTCAAATTGGTTGATCTTTCTGATTCCAGTTAAAGGATGACAAGGTGTTATTGATTGCAGGGCTTGGAAACCCTGGTTCCAAATATTGTATGAATCGCCATAACATTGGATTCATGGCACTGGATTCACTTGCTGATTCCTACATGAACAATAACTGGCGGAAAAAATTTCAGGGTCAAATTGTTGAAGGGAAAATTGAGGGTGAAACGGTTCTCATGATCAAGCCCCAAACCTTCATGAACAATTCCGGAAATTCCATTGGTGAAGTTGTAAAATTCTACAAGATTCCATCTGATAAGGTTATTGTCTTCCACGATGAAATTGATCTTGCTCCAGGTAAGGTAAGGATAAAGTCTGGAGGTGGCCATGCCGGACACAACGGATTAAGGTCAATAATCAGCCATATTGGTCCGGATTTTCTACGAATCAGAATGGGCATCGGACACCCGGGGAGCAAGGACATGGTTCATAATTACGTTTTGGGAAATTTCTCCAAAGAAGACCAAAATGGCTGGCTGGTTGACTTGTTGACAGGTGTTGCAAATGGATTTCCATATTTGGTTGATGGTAATCACGCACAATTCCTCAACAAAATCAACCTTGAGTTGCAAACCATGCCAAAAATGGCAAATCCTCCCAAGCGTTCGGATGTTTCATCAACAGACAAGGCCAAGAAAGCGGACGGAATATTCTCCAGGCTTTCGAAATTTTTTGGGTAATGAAGCAATTACCAGAAGCTGAAATCAAGGATAACGAGAATTCCACCCCTTTTCATTTTACTGAACTATAATGATATTATTGTGCCATTGTTATGGTTCATAATTAATCAATCGAGGTTGCAATGAACAAGGTACTTCACGACCAGGTAAATGTTTTCGGGGAACCGCTGATTCCCTGTTCACATAATCCCAAAACCGGGTTTTTCCGAACCGGTTGTTGTGAAACCTCAGTGGAAGATGTGGGTAGTCACACCGTTTGTGCCATCATGACAGATGAATTTCTTTCATATTCCAGACAAGCCGGGAATGATTTGTCCACACCGGTTCCGGCTTTTGGGTTCCCGGGTTTGCAGGCTGGTGATCAATGGTGCCTGTGTGCAGCGAGGTTTTTACAGGCCTATCAGGAAGGCAAAGCTCCTAGGATTGTCCTCGGGGCAACTCATATAAGGTCAACGGAAATAGTACCTCTGGAAGTATTGAAAGAACACGCAATAGATTTGAACTAATCCGAAGAATCCATTTCGATTCCAAGAGCTTTTGCTACGGTGAATATATCCTTGTCCCCACGTCCACACATATTCATGCAAATAATATGGTCTTTGGGTAAATCGCCGGCAATTTTCATTACATGTGCCAAGGCATGACAGGGTTCAAGGGCAGGAATTATCCCTTCCTGTTCACAACAGACCTGAAAGGCCTGAAGTGCTTCCTCATCAGTAATTGATACATAGGTTGCCCTGCCTGTTTCATGCAACCATGAATGCTCGGGACCTATACCTGGATAATCCAGACCGGCAGATATGGAAAAACCTTCCAGAATTTGACCGTCGAAGTCCTGCAGAAGATA
>CAZHIL010000366.1:0-4856 GCA_964532985.1 uncultured Albidovulum sp.
CCTTCACAAGCCGAATTCGGGAGAGGTGACTATTGACAATCAGAATTTGGACGGATTTCAGGGTTCCACCGAGTTCCGAAAAACCGTACAAATTGTATACCAGAATCCCGGTTCATCGCTCAACCCGCGACGTACTGTCGCTGATCAGTTGAAAGTTCCCTTGAAATTCACCGGTTTTTCACCCGAGCATTACCATGCTCGAATCGAGGAATTGCTCGATATGGTCGAATTGCCACGCTCTTATGCGTCAATGTATCCACACGAATTGTCCGGAGGGCAAAAACAACGGGTAGCCATAGCAAGGGCACTGTCATGCCATCCCAAGATACTGGTTCTTGATGAGCCTACCTCGGCACTGGATGTCCTAATTCAGAATTCGGTCATAAACCTGTTGCATCGATTACGTGACGATTTTGACCTGACATATGTGTTTATTAGCCACGATCTCAGCCTGATGCGTAATTTCTGCAATCGTGTTGCGATCATGTTTCGTGGCGAAATATGTGAACAGGGTCGAACCAGGGATATATTCGCAAATCCCCAACACCCATATACCCGTGCACTGCTTTCCTCAATCCCGGTAATCACTGCTGAGGAAGAGCGTTTGAAACCAGTGGTTTCAAAGGCGGAAAGGGATGCTGTGCTTACAACTACAACAGAGTTAACAGACTGAAGGAGTCATTATGTTTCGAATTGGTATTGATGTAGGCGGAACCAATACAGATGCTGTAATCATGGGGGACGGTAAGGTTTTGACCGGAGTAAAAACGGCTACTACCGAAGATATCATGTCTGGAATTATCGAGAGCCTCAGGATGGCACTGGATAATACCGGTATAGACGGGAATGAAATTTCTTCGGTCATGATTGGAACTACTCACTTTACCAATGCGGTGGTTGAACGGAAACACCTGTCGAAAACGGCAGCTGTACGGCTTTGCTTGCCAGCAGCCCAATGTCTTCCACCAATGGTGGATTGGCCGGATGACATTCGTGAAGCCGTGGGAAACAGTTATTGGATGGCCAAGGGAGGTAACGAATTCGATGGCCGGGAAATCTCCCAGATTGATGAGACGGAACTAAAGGATATTGCAAGGGAAATTGGCAACAAGGGAATAGGTTCGGTGGCCCTTTGTTCTGTATTCAGCCCAGTAAATGATGCCATGGAGAAACAAGCCATGGAAATCATGACGACAGTACTTCCAGATGCTGATTTTACACTTTCAAGCGAGATTGGTCGCCTTGGTATTCTCGAACGTGAAAATGCTGCCATCATGAATGCTTCCTTACGCCAATTGTCTTCGCAAGCAATAGGGGCATTTAGTGATGCGCTTGAAAAGGCCGGGTTGCGTTGTCCGTATTTCATTACCCAAAACGATGGTACCCTTATGGGGACGGAGTTTGTACAGACCTATCCTGTACTGACCTTTGCGTCGGGACCTACCAATTCGATGCGAGGGGCTTCGTATTTGACGGGTGAAATGGAAGCTATCGTCTGTGACGTGGGTGGTACCTCTACAGATGTTGGTGCCCTGATCAAGGGCTTCCCGCGCCCTGCTTCCACGACGGTTGAAGTAGGGGGAGTACGCACAAATTTCCGCATGCCCGATGTCTTTTCCATAGCCCTTGGTGGTGGAACCGAAATCAAGCCGGGTAATCCCGTTCAGATCGGCCCACAATCGGTAGGATATCGAATTTTTGAAAAAGGATTGCTTTTCGGTGGTGATACCTTGACAGCAACTGATGTCGCAGTGGGACTTGGAATAGCTGATATAGGAGATGCAGGGCCGGCCAAGGCACTTGGAGAGAATACGCTGCGAAATTACAAGGACAAGATTGACGAAATGATTGTCAATGCGGTTGAAAGGATGAGGGTGTCACCAGAAAAAATTCCGGTTCTGGCAGTAGGAGGTGGTTCGATTTTAATTCCCGAAACTGTTGGAAACCTTCCGGTTGTAAAACCTGAAAATTTTGCTGTTGCCAACGCGGTGGGAGCTGCCATAGGTCAAGTTTCAGGGGAAGTTGACCGTATTTTCAATCTTACCGAAATGTCACGGGATGCTGCTCTGGAGAATGCTCGAAAAGAGGCAACCGAGAAAGCGATTGCAGCCGGTGCGAAACCCGACAGCATTGAGGTGCTGGATCAGGAAGACGTACCACTTGCCTATCTGCCGGGCAATGCAACACGCATTCGTCTGAAAGTTGTTGGTGATCTTGATGGATGAGTTTTTGCGTCGGGTAACGGCTGAAGATCTCGAAGCCATCGAAATTGGTGCTGCCATTTTGGGTACCGGAGGCGGTGGTAATCCTTATATCGGCAAATTGCGATGCCGGGAGGAGTTAAGGAAGGGTCGCCAGATCAATATTATTCCCTTGCATGAGTTGTCCGATGATGCCTGGGTTGTTTCCTTGGGTGGAATAGGTGCTCCGGTAGTTGGTGTGGAAAAAATTGAACAAGGTGAAGAATGTCTTCGTGCGCTTTATGCTTTGGAAAAAGAGACAGGAAACAAGATTGACGCAGTCATTTCAAGTGAAATCGGCGGTGCCAATGCCATGGAACCAATGCTGACCGGTGCGCAGGCGGGCATACCTGTGGTTGATGGTGATGGTATGGGTCGTGCCTTCCCTGAGATGCAGATGTGTACCTGGTCGATTTATGGCCATAAGTCCACACCTTCGGCCATGGCCGACGAAAAGGGAAGCATAATCATTATCCGGGATACGACCAGCGAAATTGCCCTGGAGAGATTTGCACGAGCCACAGTTGTTGAAATGGGTGCAGCTGGAGCCATCGCTCTGGCCCCCATGCGTGGCAGTTTTGTAAAACGGTATGCGATACCAAATACCATTACTCAGGCCTTGCAACTGGGGCGATCCGTATTGGAAAGTCAAATTAATAATTCAGATCCGATCAATACCGTACTGGAAAAGGAGGATGGTCAATTAGTGATGACCGGCAAGATCATAGATCTGGAACGCCATCTCAAGGGAGGGTTCGCAGTCGGGCATGTTAATGTCGAGGGTTTCGGGGATTTTCGTGGCAAGTTGGGTGAAATATACCTGCAAAACGAATTCTTGGTATTTAAACTTGATGGCGAGGTAAAGGCTTGTGTACCTGACCTCATTGTTGTCTTGGAGGCAGATACTGGTTTGCCCATAACCACTGAAATGCTGAGATATGGCCAGCGGGTTGCAGTACTGGCCTTGCCTTGCCATGACCTGTTGCGATCAGAAGAAGCGCTTGAGGTCATTGGTCCGGCAGCATTTGGTTATCCGGAAATCACCTATACACCGTTGGTTCGTAATTCATCTAGGGAAGGAAATTGACAATGGTAGCTAATCCAATAACTGAAATCCGTCTTGAAGATATGGACAACATAGCACTTGGTGGTGCTTTTTTGGGTACTGGGGGTGGTGGGGATCCATATATTGGCAGATTAATGTCGGAACAGGCAATCCGTGAAAACGGATCGGTGAAGGTATTAAATGTTGATTCTTTGGCTGACGACGCGCTTGTAGTCCCCGTTGCCATGATGGGAGCCCCAACAGTGTTGCTGGAAAAACTTCCTCGTGGGGACGAAGCTCAGGCTGCACTGACCAGTTTGGAAAACTATCTGGGGCACAAGGCTGATGCTGTCTTCTGTATTGAAGCGGGGGGATTAAATTCAACCATACCCATTGCCGTAGCTGCTTCGGCTGGACTTCCTATTATTGATGGTGATGGCATGGGTAGGGCTTTTCCCGAGTTGCAGATGGTTTCCATGACAATCCACAACATTGCGGCCTGTCCTATGGTTATTGCTGATGAAAAGGGCAACTCACTCGTACTTAATACGGTTGACAATCTCAGTACTGAAAAATTTGCTCGAGTTATTACAGTGGAAATGGGTGGAGCGGCTTTGATTGCCTTGTATCCGATGACAGGAGCTGAGGCCAAGAAAGCGGTACTGCGAGGTTCATTGTCACTTATACATTCCATAGGGAAGATAATTCATGCCGAACAGTCGGCCAACCGGAATCCGGCTGAGCGATTGAAATCAGAGCTAAACGGCATCAGGCTCTTTGAGGGCAGGGTTATTGATGTAGAGCGTCGTACAGAAGGCGGTTTTGCCCGGGGGATAGCTAAAATTGAAGGAATTGGAACGCATGATGGTGATACATTGATCTTGAGGTTTCAGAATGAATTCCTAATGGCCGAAACAAAACTGGGTGAGGTAAGAGCCATGACTCCAGATTTGATCTGCCTTTTGGATCTGGAAACGGGGTCACCCATAACCACTGAACAGATACGATACGGCTTCAGGGTTATTGTATTTGGCTTACCATGTGATCCCCAATGGCGTTCAGAAAAGGGTTTGGGGCTTGTCGGACCCAGGTATTTTGGCTATGATCAGGAATATGCGCCCATAGAATCCATTAACTGTTGAGACAAGCCTCAACGATACAAGGTTCATTATTTACATTATTCAATCATTACTTTATTGATAGAGGAGTTTGTCATTAGTTACGATAAGCAAATTTAAATCGGCTGAGCATGATGGATTGTTTGGTCTGGTTGGAATGCTTAACAAGAATGCAAATGGCTTTCCCATAATTTTGTAGGAGGAGAAAAGATGAAAATAAAACACTTTCTAATGTCACTGGTGCTAGGTACAGTTCCATTTCTGTCCTTTTCAGCCCAGGCAGAAAATGTTGCTACGGTGAATGTGGTTCAAATTTTTGGAACCGTCGATCCGGCAAAAATAAATGACTACACAGAGTATATGGCTGGGGTGAACATGTATGATGCCCTAACCACTCTTGATGGCGATGGAGCCATTCAACCCCTGTTAGCAGAAAGTTGGGAAGCTTCAGAG
>CAZHIL010000367.1:0-4759 GCA_964532985.1 uncultured Albidovulum sp.
GCATGATATGGGTGTGGTCATGGATTTGGCAGACCGGGTGGTTGTCATTGATCATGGGGAGAAAATAGCTGATGGTCAACCGGATGAAGTACACAATGATCAAAATGTAATAGATGCTTATTTGGGTGTATCTCATTAGATTTAGGAATTAGTATGCAAACCCTACTTTTTGCTTTGGAAGTTTCCCTTAACGGGTTTATGACAGGAATTTTGTATGCTCTTGTTGCATTGGGCTTTGTCCTTATTTTCAAGGCATCAGGTGTCTTTAATTATGCCCAGGGAGTAATGGTTTTGTTTGCCGCCCTTACACTGGTTGGTTTGCAGCAGGGGATAGTTCCATTCGAGCATTTGATAAATAACCTACTTGGAACTTCGATTCACGGGTTCGGCTGGAATATGCCAACCTTCCTGGCACTGTTGCTAACTCTGTTAACCATGCTCTTACTCGCTTGGCTGGTGGAAAAACTGATCCTTAAGCATTTGGTCAATCAAAATCCGGTAATACTTTTCATGGCCACCATTGGTCTGGCCTATTTTCTGGAAGGGTTTGGAGACCTCATGTGGGGTGCTGATGTCAAAAAGTTGGATATTGGAATTCCCATGGGGATATCAGATACCGTCGAACGAACAACCTATGATTGGCTCGGCTACGGGTTTTTCATAGACCGGCTGGACATTACGGCTTCAATTGTTGCGGCATTGCTGGTTATCGGACTGACCATTTTCTCACAATTTTCCAAGACGGGTAGGGCATTGCGCGCGGTAGCTGATGATCACCAGGCAGCCCTGTCGGTTGGTATTTCCCTTCGTCGAATCTGGGTTATTGTCTGGAGCATTGCCGGTTTGGTGGCCCTTATAGCCGGTGTTTTCTGGGGGTCGAAATCCGGTGTCCAGTTTTCCCTTTCTCTGGTGGCACTCAAGGCATTGCCTGTACTGATGTTGGGCGGACTTACCTCCATACCAGGTGCCATCGTTGGTGGATTGTTGATCGGGGTTGGGGAAAAGCTTTTTGATTTCATGGTTGGTCCCATGATAGGTGGTGCGACAGAAAACTGGTTTGCCTATGTTGTTGCACTTGTATTCCTCCTGTTCAGACCTCAGGGTCTGTTCGGTGAAAAGATCATTGAGAGGGTTTGACCGTGTTTTATCGTGAAGTAGGTGAATTCAAAACTTCCTACCCACAGGATAGCGAGTCTTTCGGTATCAGGCTTGACAAATACGGATACTATTTTGTCCTCTTCATAGCTTTTGTCTTAATTCCGTTAATGATCAATGATTACTGGGCAAGTGCTGTTTTGGTACCCTTTTTGGTGTGGGCCATTGCATCGCTTGGCCTGAATATCCTGACCGGACATTGTGGACAGATTTCGCTGGGTACAGGTGGTTTCATGGCCGTTGGAGCATATTCCTGTTACAAGTTGATGACCAGTTTCCCAGACCTGAACATAATTTTCTGTATCATTCTTTCTGGTTTGATTACTGCCGGTGTCGGTATTTTGTTTGGCATCCCATCATTGCGAATCAAAGGCTTTTACCTTGCAGTTGCTACTTTGGCTTCTCAATTTTTTCTGGTCTGGTTGTTCAACAGGGTTCCGTGGTTCTATAATTATTCGGCATCGGGTCAAATCTCAACACCTGAAAGGTCGGTTTTCGGTATTCTGGTTACCGGACCAAATGTTCAACCTTGGGCCCAATACATGATTTGCCTATTGTTTGCCTTTGGCTTGGCGTGGGGTTGCAGGAATCTGACAAGAGGGAGTCTGGGCAGGAAATGGATGGCAACCAGGGACATGGACATTGCTGCTGAAATCATCGGGGTCAATCTATTGCAGGCAAAATTGTCCGCATTTGCCATTTCTTCCTTTTATATCGGAATTGCCGGAGCCTTGTTCTTTTCGGTTTATCTAGGAGCGGTTGAAGCTACCGAGGCATTTGGCATAAACCAGTCCTTTTTGGTTTTGTTCATGATAATTATTGGTGGGTTGGGATCCATACTGGGATCATTTATAGGCGCTGCCTTTATGGTTCTGTTCCCTGTTCTACTCAAAAACATACTGGTTGGTTGGTGGGAGTGGGATGCTGCCCTCGCAACTCATTTAGAATTTATTTCAGTTGGTATACTAATTATAGTATTTTTAATATTCGAACCGCATGGATTGGCTCAACTTTGGCGGTTGTTGAAGCAAAAGCTCAGGCTTTGGCCCTATCCGCATTAGTTGAGGTGATATGATTAACACGTACCTAAATTTGGAGGAAAAAATGAAGGTAAGAAAACTGTTTATTAGCTTGGCCACGACCCTGTCGTTGGTTGCCCCGCCTGCCTTGGCAGATTTGGTGCTTCCCTGGCTGAGTTATCGTACAGGACCATATTCTGCAGGTGGGATTCCGACTGCAGATGGTTTTGTGGATTACTTCACACTCTTGAATGAGCGTGATGGAGGAATTGGTGGTGAACTGGTAAAAATCATTGAGTGTGAAACGGGATACAACACTCAAAAAGGTGTTGAGTGTTACGAAGCAACCAAGGGTGAAGGCTCCCTGGTTTATGTTCCGCTTTCAACCGGTATTACCTATCAGCTTATACCGAAGGCATCAGTTGATCAGATCCCATTACATACTATGGGTTATGGTCGAACCTCGGCCAAAAATGGTTCAATTTTCGAGTGGGTATTCAATTTCCCTGCAAATTACTGGGATGGCGCTTCCATAGCAATCAACCATATCCTTGATGAAAATGGCGGTGATATATCAGGTAAGAAAATTGCCCTTGTCTATCATAATTCTGCTTACGGTAAGGAGCCCATCAAGACCTTGGAAAAACTTTCCGAGAAGCATGGTTATGAATTGACCCTTATTCCGGTTGATCATCCAGGTTTGGAACAGAAGTCCCAATGGCTGGAAATCAGAAGGGGACAAATGGATTACGTATTGATGTGGGGTTGGGGTGTCATGAACTCCGTAGCCATCCAGGAAGCAGCCAATATTCGTTTCCCAATGGAGAATTTTATCGGTATCTGGTGGTCTGGATCTGAAAATGACGTTATCCCTGCTGCTGAAAGGGCCCACAACTACAAGGCTCTTGCCTTGCATGGTGTTGGAACTGATTTTCCACTTTACGATGACTTGAAAACATACGTATATGACAAGGGTATGGAGTCAGGAGATGGAACCAGTATCGGTACCGTTCTCTATAACCGGGCAATATACAACTCTGCCATGCTTGCCGAAGCAATCAGAACAGCCCAGGACATGCATGGTGTTTCAGATATTACTCCTGTCATGATGAGAGATGGTCTGGAAAATCTCGTTGTAACCGATGAAGTAATGGCTTCATGGGGATTGCCAGGATTTGCACCTCCCTTCGAGGTTTCCTGTGAAAATCATGGTGGTGATGGCTTGGCCATGGTCCAGCAATGGGATGCCGAGGCTAAGGAGTGGAATATAATTACTGATCTGATTAGTTCTGACAAGGAAGTTATTGATCCGTTGATTATGGAAGATTCCACACAATACGCTGCGGAAAACAACATAACATCACGGTGTTAACAAAAAAATGCCTAGGCCTATGAGGCCTAGGCATTCCCTCAACTAAATTGAATCTTCATGGCCAAAGAGCACAAATCCGATAACGCCCTCCTTGTCGTGAACAACATTGAGGTAATTTACAACAGGGTTATACTGGTTTTGAAGGGGGTGAGTCTGTCCTTGCCTGAAAAGGGTATTGTTTCTCTTTTGGGAGGGAACGGGGCTGGCAAAACAACTACCCTGAAGGCCATTTCAAACTTGTTGCGATCTGAACGGGGAGAGGTAACCAAGGGCACAATTACCTACCAAGGTGATCTGGTTCAGGATCTTACTCCTGCCGAGTTGGTTCGACGTGGTGTAATTCAGGTCATGGAAGGAAGGCACTGTTTCGAACATCTAACCATAGAAGAAAATTTGCTGACAGGTGCCTTTACCCGCAAGAACAAGAATTCCGATATCAGGTTTGATCTTGAAAAAGTCTATGAATACTTTCCAAAATTGAAGGAAAGAAGAAAATCCCAGGCAGGATACACGTCAGGGGGTGAGCAACAGATGTGTGCCATTGGTAGGGCCTTGATGTCCAAACCAGAGACCATCCTACTGGATGAACCATCAATGGGTTTGGCGCCACAACTTGTTGAAGAGATTTTTGAAATCGTCAAGGATTTGAATCAAAAGGAGAAGGTCAGTTTTCTTCTGGCCGAACAGAATACCAATATGGCATTAAAATATTCGAATTATGGTTACATTCTGGAATCTGGTCGCATTGTGATGGATGGACCATCAGAGGAATTAAGGGAGAACCCTGACATCAAGGAATTTTATCTGGGGATGTCTGAGGCAGGCCGAAAATCATTTCGTGATACCAGAAGCTACCGAAGAAGAAAAAGGTGGTTGGGATAATGACTGAAGATCGAGTCGCTTGCCGGACACCAGCCCCAGGAAAGAAGGGAGAAACAAGAATTCCCAAATGGAAATTCGATTGCATAAGAAAGGCCATTCTCGAATGCTTGAGGGAAAACCAAATACCCTTTGTAGAATTGACAGATACAGTTCGCAAACGCCTTTCCTCGGAGGAATTGAACGTTATGGGATCGCTGGGATGGCATGTTACCACAGTAAAGCTCGAACTTGAGGTAAGAGGTGAAATCAGGCGTTTGCCCCAGAAGGGGAAACAAATCATTGAGATAGTGGAGTAAATTTGACCCATTACGATAGCAAGGAAACAAGATCA
>CAZHIL010000368.1:0-3877 GCA_964532985.1 uncultured Albidovulum sp.
GAATAGACTTCACCATATCCGGTAATTCCACAAGTGGTAACCAGTTTGACGAAGATGAAATACCTTCCTCCCCAGCCAGGAGGCTGATTTTCGACAACAAATACCTCTAGATTTTCGAGTTTCATGACAATCAATCAAATACAATCACATTGCGACGAACCTTGCCCAATTTAACTTCCACAATCGCTTCATTGATCTGCTCAAGCGGGAATGTATTGGTTACCAATTCATCCAGAAGCAATTCCCCCTTTTCATAAAGGTCAATCAGGAAAGGTATATCTTTCGAAAGTACAGCATCTCCCATTTTGGAACCCCTAATGGATTGACCCATATAGGCAAGATTAACTGGAACCCAATTGGCAACTACATCTGAGGGTGGCATTCCGACAGCAATGACTTCACCCTTTGGGGCAAGATACTTGAAGGCAGTATTGTAGGCAATACCGGCACCAACAGTGATGAAGGTGTAATCAACACCCCTTCCTCCAGTCAATTTCCGAATGGTCCTGTGTGAAGTCTTATCGGCCAGAACTACATCGGTTGCCCCAAATTCCCGTGCTTGCTCAAGCCTGCCTTCATCAATATCAACGGCGATGATCCGTTCTGCCCCACATATCCTGGCACCCTGAATGCTGTTCAAGCCAACACCACCAACTCCAACCACTGCCACAACACTTCCCTTTTCAATTTGTGCAGTATTTTGTACGGCTCCAAAACCGGTAATGACACCACAGGACAGGAGAGCAGCCACATCGGGAGAGAGGTATGAAGGTATTTTTTGAATTTGTGAGTGATGAACAAGTGCCATTTCAGCAAAAGCGCCGGTACTCAAACCATGTTCAAACGGACCATCAATGCCCGTGATCGGGCTTTGTGCCATTCGATCATAGGGTTCTTCACAGATAACAGGGGCATGCTTTTTGCATGAAATGCATTCCGAACAGGCTCTGATGAGTGTTACCAATACCTTGTCCCCAACACTGTAATCCTCGACTCCTTCACCTACTTCCAGAATTTCTCCCGACGCCTCGTGCCCATAAACGGCAGGCAGGGATCCTCCCCAGGCGCCTTCCATGAAGGAAATATCTGAATGGCAAACGGCACATGCCAGGATTTTGACCAATATCTCATCTTTCCTGGTTTCCCTGAGTGTAACTTCCTCTATAGTCAGAGGCCCACCGAATTCTCGACAAACAGCTGCTTTCATAACCCCTCTTTATTTACATCCAAATTTATTTTCCCGAAGCCCAAAGGCAAATAAGATCAACCGCAACATGGGCTCCGGCGATTGAAGTAATTCCCGAGGTATCGTAAGGTGGGGAAACTTCAACTACATCCATGCCGATCACATTGATATCAATGATTTTTCTCAGGATTACGGCAACCTGAGTGGGAGTCAATCCTCCCCAAACAGGTGTTCCGGTTCCCGGTGTATAGGCTGGATCAAGTGTATCTATATCAAAGGTCAGGTAGGTTGGATTGTTACCCAGAATTTCTCTGATCTTGTCGGCAACAAATTGTGTACCCTTTTCATGAACTTCAAATGAATCAATGATATTCATTCCCATGGATTCCTGATTGGTGGTTCTAATCCCGACCTGTACGGAACTCCCGGGATCAATCAAGCCTTCGTTAATCGCATGATAAAGCATGGTTCCATGATCAATGTCTGTGGGTTCGTTGGCCTTCCAGGTATCGGAATGGGCATCAAACTGCAAAAGTGACATTCTCCCATGGATTTCTGCATGTGCCTTCAGGATCGGATAGGTAATATAGTGATCTCCACCAAGTACCAGAGAGGTTACATTTTGATCGAGAATCCTACCAACATGATTTTGAAGTCTTTGTGGAAATCCCCGAACATCACCGTAATCGATCTGGACGTCTCCATAATCAATAATCTTGTAATCGGAAAAGGCATCAACATCCCATCCATAGGGAGGTTCGTGGATTTGCAATAGTGATGCTTCCCTGATTCCCCTCGGTCCGAACCTTGTACCGGGACGGTTACTTGTAGCACAATCGAAAGGTACACCCGATACAGCAATATCAACATTTTGTAAATCTTGGGTATATGGTTGACCAAAAAAGGTAGGCAGTCCGGAAAAACTTGGAGTTGCCGAGTATCCAAAATTTCCAAGGGGATTTTTACCTTTTACCATCAGATCAAATCCAAATGCTGATAATGAGTGTCAAAATCCATGATAACAAACCAAAGGCAATTGCAAATGACAAACCATAATGAAGTTTGTCCAGTCGGGATCCCTTTTTCTTGTGAGCCAGGTAATATCCCCAACCTAGACCTATAAGGGCTCCCAATATTACTAACAACGCTTTTACCCTGTTGAAAAAACAAACTGATAATGGTTTCGTATTCTTCACATATATGTGGAATTTACCAATCGAGTGATAGAGTATAAATTTAAAATATTAAAGTAGTAATCCAATGTATTGTGTATTGGCTGTAATTTAGGTTCAGGAAATGATTAATGGGTAAAAACCACCTTGACAATATTGCAATCGTAGGGAGTGGTCTGGCAGGATTGACACTGGCAATCAAGTTGGCCCAAAAAGGTATTGTTTCCACCATTTACGAAAAGGAAAACGAAAATAATTTGGGAGGAATGGGAATTCAGATAACTCCCAACGGTTCCAGAATCCTTTTGAGATTAGGCGTTGAAGAACCCCTGAGAGAAATTTCCAGCAAGGTGGAAAGTATAATCGCTCTCGATGGATTGAAATCAAAAAGACTCTTTTCATTGGATTTGAACCAGTTTAGCAAAAGTGATGAGTTGGGATATTTTACCTGCCATCGTGGCAAACTGATCAGAATACTCAGTGATAGGGCCATGGAATTGGGGGTAAAGTTTTGTTTCGGTAAGAAAATAACTCCACAAGGTTTTTCATCACATGGTGTTGGTTTCAACTCTGATGAAGGTGAGGAATTCCACGCTTCCCTTTTGATCGGTGCCGACGGTTATGGTTCGCAAATCAGTCAAATATTGAATCCGGCTAGAGAAAAATACAAACCTGATTTTGTTGCCTTGCGAGGGCTTGTACCTACTGAAAGGTTGAGGGAAACAGAGTTTGCTAATGGTGTCAACCTTTACATGTATCCTGCCCAGCATTTGGTAACCTACGGCATTGACATGGGAAAAATCCTGAATGTCGTGGCAATCAGGCCCTTTGAGCACATGGTTGATACTGAAATGGACCCTGAAACGATCAAGGCCGGGTTTCAGAACTTTCAGTTTCTGGAAAGTTTGCTTGCCAACGCAACCGAAATCAGAACAAATCTTCTCTACAAGGGCATTGTCCAACCACAATGGTTTGCCGGGAAAGTCTGCCTTTGTGGGGATGCCCTGCATCCAATGCCCCCATTCCTCGCCCAAGGAGGTAATATGGCCATCGAAGATGGGTGGGTTCTTGCGTCATCACTTTATAGTAACTTGAATCTCACCGATGCCCTCAATTTGTTCAAGGCCAAGAGGCAACAAAGGTTGGAAAGAATGGTGAGGTACACCAATTCACAGGCCTGGATCAATCATCTGCAGGGCGGTCTTATGTATCAACTAAGAAACATGACAATGACCCTTGCTGATAGAACAGTGCCGAGCTTGATTTCAAGCAGGTATTCCTGGATTTACAAGGGAAAGTGATTGTTATTAACAGGTGTGCGCTTAATAGGGTTCATCTTCAATCAACAATCAAGCTTTACCCAGATAGGAACATGATCGGATGGTTTCTCCCAACCCCTGACTTCCCGGTCGATTTTACAATCCAATAACAAATCCGCACATTGTGGGGAAAGTAATAGATGATCTATCCTGATTCCATCATTTTTGTTCCAGGCATTGCCTTGGAAATCCCAAAAGGT
>CAZHIL010000369.1:0-4450 GCA_964532985.1 uncultured Albidovulum sp.
GGCTTGGGCAGATATTTCGTCGGGCAGTTTTCATGTTACCAGTTTTCCGTTGGTCAATCTTGCTTCACAACTGTCACGAATTTCCCCTAGGGAAGTGCTTTACCCCGAGACTTATTCCGCACAAATATTGGGTATCGTCAGGGAAACCACCAATTCGCTGACTCCCTTGGCCGATGTCCACTTCGATAGCAGGATGGCAAAACGAAATTTGTCAGAAATGTATGAGGTTGCAACCCTAGATTCATTTGGCCAGTTCAACAGGTCGGAACTGGCGTGTCTGGGAGCAATTGTTGCTTATTTGGAAATTACCCAGCATGGTAAAATTCCCAAGTTGCAATTCCCGAGCAGGGAAAAATCCGAGGATACACTTCAGATTGATGCTGCAACCAGAAAAAACCTCGAAATCACCAGAAATCTTTCCGGAGGCAAAAACAACACACTGTTGTCGGTATTGGACAAAACAAGGACGGCAAGTGGGGCAAGAATGCTTGAGAGATGGCTGACAAATCCATCTACTAATATTGGTCTCATCGCCAAAAGGCAAAATGAAGTTGAAACCTTTTATTCACAATCTGAATTCCGCAGAGAAATTCGAGCTAAACTAAAGATGGTTCCAGACCTCCAGCGGTCATTGTCGAGGTTGGCATTGGAAAGGGGAGGTCCAAGAGACCTCAATGCCATCAAGACTGGTATAAAACAGGCCTTCCTCATCAATCAGGAAGTGCGTGTAATTGACGGAGTTTCCGAGCAAATGAAAGCTTCGCTGGCGTTGCTTGCCAATCTGGAAGGGCTGGTAAAGGATCTGTCACAAGCCCTGCTGCCAAATGTTCCCCTTGCCACGAGAGATGGGGATTTTATAGCCAAGGGTTTTGACGAGGAGTTGGATGAAACCAGAAAACTCCGTGATGAGACCAGAGTTGTTATTACCGAATTGGAAAAAAAGTATGCCCAATTGGCAGACATTCCCAGACTCAAGGTTCGTTTCAATAAACTGCTGGGATATTTTGTTGAAACGCCATCTTCATTTTATTCCAAAATGGTATCACAACCCCTGTCGGATACCTTCATTCACCGTCAATCGACTTCCACGGCTTGCCGCTTCACAAGCAAGGAGCTTTCCGACTTGGAATCACGGATTGTCAATGCCCAACAAAAAACGGTCGAGATAGAATTAAGACTCTTTGAGCAATTTCGGGAAGCAATATTGGCCCAGGCGAATGATATTTTCTTTATTGCCCAAACCCTCTCGGAAATGGATGTCATTGCAACCCTTGCGGAAATAGCCCATACCAATAATTGGTGCAAACCTGTTCTGGATGAAAGTTGTGACCTTGAGATCGTGGCGGGCAGGCATCCGGTTGTTGAGGAATCACTCCGCAAAAACAACCAGATACCCTTTGTAACAAATGATTGTAATATCAGCGACGAAGGAAGAATTATACTGTTGACCGGACCGAATATGGCAGGGAAGTCCACCTTTCTTCGTCAAAATGCCTTGCTGGCCCTTTTGGCCCAAATTGGGTCATACGTACCTGCCAAGAAGGCCAGAATTGGTATAATTTCGCAACTGTTTTCCCGTGTTGGAGCTGCCGACGATCTGGCCAAGGGACGTTCAACCTTCATGGTTGAAATGGTGGAAACAGCTGCGATTTTAAATCAGGCCGACCATAGAACATTGGTAATACTAGATGAAATCGGGAGAGGTACAGCAACCTTTGATGGATTATCCATTGCTTGGGCAACCCTGGAGTACATTCATGACAAAATCAAGTGCAGAACACTCTTTGCCACTCATTTCCATGAGTTAACCGAACTCTCGAACCGTTTGCCGAATTTGTTCAATTTGACGATAAAGGTAAAGGAATGGCAGGGAGATGTGGTTTTTCTACACGAGGTTGTTGAAGGGTTTGCGGACCGATCATACGGTGTCCAAGTCGCCAAATTGGCCGGTTTGCCCAGAGCTGTGGTCAGACGGGCAGATGCCATCCTGAAAAAACTGGAACAACCCCGGGGCAAGGGAAAAGACAACATTCTCTCCATGTATCAAGAACTCCCCCTTTTCGCGGCTTCCTCCTTGTTTGACCAACAACCTATTGAAGTCGAACCTTCACCAGTTGAGAAGAAAATCAAGAATGTCAATCCCGATGAACTGACACCCCTGGAGGCCCTTTCCCTCCTGTATGAACTCAAGGATACACAAGTCAAATCAGAAGGTGAATTATAAATATGAAATTTTCTCTTAGTTCCTTAATCCTTTATATCAAGTGATTGCCATTGACTGTTCGAGACATGATTACCTCTATTAAGTCCCTTTGTCAGGAGATATATCTTGATGCCAGAGGCAAGAAAGCTTTACCGGCCGTTTCGAATGGTGTCGTTTCGGCAATAACCCTGATTATTGCACAAACTGCATTCGGTACACTTATTTTTTCTGGTGAATTGGCCCAATATTCGTCTCAGGGTGTAGGGCTTATTCTGTTTGGGAATTTTGTCGCAGTATTGTTGATGGCCTTAATCAGTGGCTTTCGCGGTGTAATTGTTGGCTTATCTCCAGTCCTGGTAATTTTCATGGTTACCATCGCCAACTCGGTAAGCACAAGTGATGAAGCATTGTTTGTGACGGTATATGCTGTACTGGCCTTAACTGCTGTTATCATAGGTGTTTGTTGCTTGTTGATCGGACATTACCGTCTGGCTGCATATATTCGTTTTATCCCCTACCCGGTAGCTTCAGGTTTTGTATCAGGTCTTGGTGCAACGGTGTGTATAGCTGCGGTTTCCTTGATGGGAGTGGATTTGACCAGAATTGGGGAGATTGCTCTGATGGGCACCGGGTTCTGGATATGGTTCCCGGGATTGGTGTATGGAACGGGATTATATCTTGCAGTCCGGAAATGGCGAAATCCACACATCCTGACATCAAGCGTCCTGCTACTGATTGGTGGTTACAATCTAATTCTTTATTTATTGGGTATCTCCATCGTGGAAGCAGGGGATAGCGGTTTTCTGCTAGAAAGTACAGTACAGGGTAGGTTGTGGCCACCATTTACTCCGGAGGATTTTCTCAGGATAGACTGGTCAATTCTATTCAGCCAAATTCCCAATATTCTGACACTTATGATGATCGCCTTCATATATATAATATTGAATTTTTCGGGTCTGGAACTTGCTGTGAATCGGGAGCTGGATTGGGACAAGGAGTTCAGTGCTACCGGGATTTCCACGGTTGTTTCCGGCCTGTCGGGTGGAACATGTTCAACAATATATATTCCCCCAACATTACGAAGTAAAATACTTGGTGCAACCACTCGACTGACCGGCTTAATTGCTGCATTCGTCGTGGGAATTGCAATACTTTATGGTGGTAGCCTGTTGGCGTATTTTCCAACCGCGCTTATTGGTGGAATCCTCCTTTTTGCCGGATTGGGTCTTTTGGAACAGGGACTTCAGGATATTCGCAAGGGATTGCCATGGTCAGAATTGGGAATTGTCATTGGCATTGTTCTGGCAATTTTGTTTATCGGTCTTATTGAAGGCGTGATTATCGGTCTTCTTGTAGCTTTTGTGTTATTCGGGATAAAGCTCAGCAGGATTAAACTGGTTGAAAATCGATTTGACCTGCGAGAAAAAAGAAGCAAAAGGTCCTATTCGGTACCTGACTTGGCCATACTTCAGGAAGTTGGTGACCGGGGAGTTGTCTATCAATTACGTGGATACATCTTTTTTGGCAGTATTACTTCTCTTATTGATCAATTGAAGGATTCCTTGGCAGATTTACGGACACCAGATTGTCTATTGATCGATTGCTCTGCTATCACGGGTTATGATTATTCGGCGGTTAATTCCCTGTCTCTGTTTTTTCGATTGGCAAGCAGAAAAGGTGTAACCATAGTGTTAAGCGCTACTCCGGCGAGATTGAATTACAGTCTGGAAAGGAATCTTACTTCCAAGGAATTTTCAAACCTGAAATTCAAGGAAAATCTGGATCAGGCCCTCGAATACTGTGAGGATTTATTAATATCCAACTGGAAAAAGACAACCGAAGGTATACAAGGCAGAAAATCTAACCTGCTTGAAAGGGCTTCATCCGATTTGGAAAGACATCTTGAACGACAAATTGAATTTGAACGCCTGATTGATGAATTGGAAGGTTGGCTTACAACAAGAGAATATCAGGAAGGAGAAATAATCTTGGAAGGTTCTTCAGAGGGAGAAATAAAACTGCTATTTGCTGGAGGGGCTTCCATTCAAGATAGTGCAGGGAAAAGGTTATCTCAGTTTGTTCAAGGTGATGTAATCACAAACTTGCAGGGTTATGGCATTCCTTCTTCCAGTATTTTTGCTGACAAATCCTGCCATGTAATGGAATTGTCTTCCTCAAACCTTGAATTAATGGAAAAACAGGAACCGGACCTGGCCCTGAAACTATACCGATACCTTACATCAAGAT
>CAZHIL010000370.1:0-6135 GCA_964532985.1 uncultured Albidovulum sp.
GGTTTTGGAACGGATCAAGGAAGAGAATGCGCTATTGTCTTTTAGGAGGATTCGTTCGTACTTCAAACTCGAACCTCTTTTGCCAACCTCATATCTGGAGAAAAATTTGAGAACGGTTCTCAAGGAAACCAATCAGGAGAAATTGGTTGAAAAACACTTGGCAGCATTTTCCAGGATGGGACTTCTGGTTCTCGACCCTGACATGTCAAAAGAGCATATGGCACTTACAGCCCCATTGTTGACGGAAGCTGTCATTGCAGAGGCCGACAGGTTGGAAGCAAAGCCCGAAAATGCACCAATCCATGAACCAACCCTTCAATCCCGAAATGAGCCAGATGACTATACCCCCGGTATGTAATACCAATTCTGTAACTATTCGGGTATAGAACTTAAGTTGATTTTTTGCCTGTATCTTGAAGGTAATTTACAGTCTAAAATGTACAGGATCATGGAGAAAATATATTGGGTGATACGATTTTACGTATCTTCATGGTAATCATGATACCTGAATAGTTACCAAACAGGAAATAAAATTTATTTTGGAAATTAGTGTGGAACGGTTTGCTCGTTATTTACCTGGTAACGGCTCCAGATAACTGTGCCATAAATCCAGGTGAATTTCATCATCAGGATTTTCGGCCTCGTTTCCCCAAAGGGTTTTTGCCCTGAAACTGACTGTATACAAAGGTTCAGGCTTTGGTCCCAACAAATGTGCGTTAGCATCTGGCAATCGATGAAACCCATGATACAAAACGATTTCACCCTGATATCCTGAAGAATAGGCTGGCAATCTTGTGTGACCATTCTCCAGATACTGGTTGGCTGGAGGGGATTTGGTTTTAACCAATGTTCCAATTTCATGAGGTTCAAAGGTTGCGTTATTACTGCAAAGACTGGGGTCACCTTTGGCAATCATTGATTTTAGGGCTTCAGGTGATACGCTGACCCCTTGCATGGGTTTGTTAGCTACCTTGAAATCACACAACTCGGATTTTTCTACCAGACCACTGTCAACCATTAGGTTTACCAGCCCTGCCATCCATTTCTCGTAATAGGTAAACCGTTCGTAATCTTCGGGCGGTAGTGATTCCCGAAAATACCGTGAGCGGTCAATGTTCCATTTACCCAAGGCTCCAACGGCCAAGGTCAAGGACAAAACAATTTTGTGCCATTTCTTTTCAAATACAGTTTTGTTTTCTAAGGGCAGGGCTTCCACGCAAGGTATTCCACCCATATCATGAATCTTGGTCATTTTGGTTCGGTGGGCAATCCTGTTCCAATCATTGAGTTTCTTGTAACCCAAGGTACTAATTCATCTTCGCTCAATCCCTTGGATTCTTCCGGTTGCATCGGTACAACCAAATACCTTATCTCCGCTGTACTGTCCCAAACTTTGACTTTCTGAGTATCCTGTAATTCAACACCAAATTCCCTTAGTACCTTTCGTGGTTCCTTGACAGCTCTTTTCCGATAGGAATCAGATTTGTACCAATTCGGTGGAATTCCCAACAGAGGCCAGGGATAACAACTGCAAAGGGTACAGACGACCATGTTGTGGGTTTCAGTAGTGTTCTCAACAGCAATAATATGTTCACCCTGCCTGCCATAGAAACCAAGAGATTTAATCGCCTCGGTAGGATTGTCAAAAAGCAGTTTTTTGAATTCTTCATCAACCCATGACTTGGCAACAACCCTCGATCCATTTTGAGGTCCGATCTTGTGCTCGTAGATGTTTACAATTTCATCCAGAGCCTTTTCATCCACCAACCCTTTCTGGATCAGCAACTCCTGCAACTTTTCGGCAGTATATTCAGGGTCAGGTGGCAAATGCCTGTGATGGTGATGGGTATCATTATCAGTCACTGTTTTACCTGTTCAATGATGTTGCAAACAATAAATGCTGTTTTACTTCTTCCAGGGTTGGCATGGCAGGAGCTGTACCAGGTCTGGTGACGGAAATCGAAGCTGCTGTACAAGCAAACCTTGTTGAATTAACGGGATCCATATCATTCAATAGGGCATAGGCAAATGCACCACAAAAACTATCTCCAGCACCTGTTGTCTCAACAACCTTTCCAATTGTCCTGGCAGGAACATGTTCGGAATTTTCACCATCATTGTAAAAGGCACCTCGTTCACCAAGGGTTATAATGATCCTATTGCCCCCCATCGAACGAAGCTTTTCCGTTGCTTCCATGGCATCATTGACATTTTTTACTTCCATTCCGGTCAATATTTCCGCTTCACTTTCATTCGGTGTCAGATAATCGCATAATTCCAAAACGTCTCTTGTTAGTGGCACTGCCGGTGCCGGGTTGAGGATTGTAATCACCCCTGATTCCTTCGCGATTGCAAGCCCCTTGACTGAAGCATCCAATGGTGTTTCGATTTGGGTCATGAAGATTGAACTATTGGCAATTTCCTCCCGGTAGTTTTCCATATCATCAGGAGTAATCGTTTGGGCCGCTCCCGGAACGACTATTATGGCATTGTCACCAAGTTTGTCATCAACATAGATGAATGCCGCGCCGGTAAAACTGTCCTTGTCTTCCAGAATTCGGGGAGTAACACCTTCACTTTCCCAAGTTGATAAAGCCATTTTGGCAAATTCATCTTTTCCGAGTTTGGAAATGAATGAAACCGGGGCCCCCAAGCGGGCTACAGCCACAGCCTGATTGGAACCCTTTCCTCCAGGCCCCAATTTAAAATCCATTCCAATGAGCGTCTCACCCATTTTGGGCATTCGATCAGCCCTGAATGCGGTATCGGCAACAAAGACTCCCAGAATAGTGATATGCTTGTTTTTCATTAAGGTATCCATCTTGTTTCAATTATCTTAGGCAATTCAGTAGCAAATTAGAAACACCTAACCAAGACAGTAATATCCCGGGCAACTCTGTTCAGTTGTTGAAATTCCAAGGGTTCAGTTTGGCTACTGGTGCTCGGTTCCAACCCTTCACCCTTCAGAAGTTCAAGTACGGTTGATGATGGTTGTATCGAATGGATCCCGGATGGAAGGATTTTCCCTTTTGGTACTGATCTGGTCAATACCCCTATGACGGTCCCGGTTTCATCCAATATGGGGCCTCCAAAATCCCCCTCGGTCGATTCCATTTCAACAATATAATTTACCTTGCCGTTGGAATTTTCAAAAACATTCGACAATGAACCTACAGTTATTGATGATTCCTTCACCAAACCGCCAAAGGAATATCCACTCAGGATTATTCTGTCCAGATAGGATAGCTGGTTTTCCTTGAGTTCAGCATAATTGAGAGGAGTAATGGTATCCACCGGTACCAGATGGGCTAGATCGTAGTCTTCGTAAATTCGTCGAATTTCCACCGGGTGTTTGAAATCTGCCGTAATGTAATTACAACCATCGACATTTTCCAAACTTGTCAGTATGTCTCCATTCGGTGATATATAAAATCCGGATGCACTCGATCTAGGATCCTGAATGTTGTTCCGGTTAAGGACTTGCAAGCTGCTTTCAATGGGTTCTGTATTTCCAGCCTGAACCAAGGTCTTGCTGTTGACTTCACCGATACTACTGGCAATGATTTGGGAATAATCATTCATCCAATAATCCTGATCCGGATTCCATGTCACAATCACACCTCTGATCCTATCTCCAAACAACTTGGCACTGGCGACAACATTTTTCTTGAAGTCAGAATATGAGATTTCAAAATTGCTATTATTTATTTTTTGGCCTGCCTTGGGGATTTCACCATTCCTCAAGATACCCTCGAAAAGTGCCCTTAGGCCACCCTTAGCACCTCCCATGCTGATTAATACGACATTTATGTCACGAAAAGTAGTTGGTGTTAGCACGGCATATGGATAACTGATTTCGGATAATCCCAATAGGCTTGTTGGTAAAATCACCTTGAGACCAAAGTTTCTATCAGTCAGCATTCTGGAATCTGTGAAACCGATCACTTTTTCAGAATCCGAAAACAGGCTTAACCGCTGATCAAGGGTCAGGGTACCCGTTTCTTCTTCTCCCAATCTTCTTTGGTAAAGTGATACTGCTGCCTCCGATTGCGGACCTATAATACCATCAACCTTCCCGTCATATAAACCAATTATACGAAGAGCCAATTGAATTTGTTTTTTCTGGTTTATTTCTGAGAATTCCATTTCTTCGGTTAATGGAATTTGGGGTGAGGGCTCTTCTTCAACTACCAATTCAAGGTCTGCAGTACCATCATTTGTAATGTCCTCATCGGGTAAATTTTCTTCCCTCTGAACGATTTCGTTTACAACCTCATCATTTTCTTGGTTATTCGTTTCTTCATTGTTGTTAGTCAAGGTTACAAGCGATTCTCCACCATAAACATCATCCTCTTCCAGTACTAAATCACCCTGATTGTCATTCGAATCCGAAGTGGAAAAATCAGGTCCATCAATAATGTCATCATCTAAAGAGGCATTTAAGTCCTCCTCGAGTTCCTCAACAGGTGGGTCCTTTGACCACAGCAAACTATTATATTGCGACCCATCAACTATCCTTAACTGTAAACTATCACCAAATGAGCTAACATATATCAGTTCCAACCGTTCTCGCGCAGTAGTGAGATCAAAGGGGCCACTTACAACTGCATACGTGTCTTCATAAGTATCAACAATACCAACTGAATCAATTTCCTGACCAAGCACATTTGCTGTTGCCAAGGCCTCAATGTAACCTTTTGTAATCGAGAGTTCTATCCAGGTGTTTTTTTCTTGCGTCAATCCACTCGAGACAAAAACAAAGCCAAGGAAAATTGTCAAACTAACTGTTATTAAATGTGATTTTATTAGTGTCATTGGTAGAAAAATTATGCCCATTTTATCGTTATTTTTGTATCACACTTTACTATAATGGTATTTATTCGCATTTTAAATTACCTTGATGATCCGATTATTGAAATAGCAACCAGAACGGTAAGGTAGAATCCAACAAGATCTCTATTTTCGGATACACCGAAATCCGTACACTAATACCATTTCTCAAAAGTAACCATCATAGATACTCCAATTTATTCTAATACTTATGCCTAGTTCCTGTTGCTGATTAACATTTTACTTTAAGTTTTGAATGGATTCTTTGGGTGTATTGTAAAGGTGTCCTACACTTACGTAAGCCTTTACATTTCGGCACAAATCTATGCTGGGGTTTAAAAATCATTTTATCATTTGTTACGAGTCTTACTACTTTTGAGAAATGGTATAATTTTATCTTGTCGACTATTGGGCATGAAATGGAGAATCAGTCATTGAATATATAGAGTGAAAATTACAAATATACTTTATGAAATTTGAGTTTGATCCCAGAAAAAGCATTGCAAATGAATCTAAACATGGTATTAACTTTATACAGGCTCAGGGGCTTTGGGGAGATCTTTTACGAGTGGATGTTGAAGTTCCATCACAAGATGAGAAACGTATCTTGACGATTGGTATGGTCGCAAACAAACATTGGACAGCTGTCTGGACCCCACGTGGCAAGAAGATCCGCATTATTTCTGTAAGACGCGCTCGTGATAAGGAGATTGATTATTATGAAAAAAGTAATAACATCAGCTGAATTCGATCGTCTATTTGATGAAGGCAAAGACATTGATGATTTGGTTGACTGGTCCAAAGCTCGACGCCCAAATTTGGAAAAAAAACGTGTGTATATAAATCTCCCATTATGGGTTATAAACAGACTTGATCAGCATGCTGAACAGCAGGGCATCCCACGGACATTACTGATAAACAAATGGCTTTCCCAAAAACTGGAATCTATATCATGATTGTAGGAAATCAATTGTCTTGAGTAATCAAAATTTGCCAGTTCAGTGACACAATTTAATGGGGGCAGGCAAAACGAGAATTATCGGTGTCCCTGGCCATGGTTTCCAATTATTCCCTTGCGAAGTCTGAGAAAAGTAACTCCAGATGAATAGCAGTACATTCAAAGACAAAGTCTCTGTTTGACCTAGCAGCCAATACCTCAAAGAAGTAGTGCAACCCTTACACCAGATTCATCTTCTATCAGTGATAACTTTGGTGGAATGGTATTACTTGCAATTCAAGTCTAACTTTAAATGATGGAACTGAAATAAAATATTCCTAGCTCACTATTTCTATCAATTCTGGGCT
>CAZHIL010000371.1:0-6126 GCA_964532985.1 uncultured Albidovulum sp.
TATCAAACCAGATGATTTTTCCATGTCGGACGCGGTTGCATTCATGACAGGTGCCAAAAAACCTCCGCCGGAATTTGTTGGTACCGCCTGACACCCTTCGAATGAGAAGCCAAGACTAATCAACCGAACCCCTCATTTCTCCGTACGTAGCGTGGGATCAAGCCGATCTCGCAAGTAATCCCCTGCAATACTGATGGAAACAGCCAGTAAAAAGATGATTGCCCCGGGTACAAGGGTTAACCACCACGATGTTAATAATCGGTCACGTCCCTCACTCATAATTTGTCCTAGGCTAGTAAGTGGTGGCTGTACACCAAGTCCCAGGAAACTCAAGGCAGTTTCCAACAATATGGTCAGTGGCAGGTTGACGGTAAACTGAACTAGTGCAACATTGAAAATATTGGGCAGAATATGACGGCCGTAAATACGTAAACTGGAAGCACCCAAAGCCCTTACAGCAGTTACATAATCTTTTTCCTTGGCAGCAAGTGTTGCACCTCGCATCAGACGTGCGTAAACTTCCCAACCGGTCAATCCGATTAGAAACAGGAAGAGGATAAAACTGTTGTCAAACAGGGCAAGTACAAAAAGTGCCACTATTATGATTGGAAGTGAAGCCTGAACATCTATTGCGGCAACAACAACACTTTCCGTAAAGCCTCGTCGTGCAGCAGACAATATGCCTAAAAAAGATCCTAATATTGCACCGATTACCGTTCCAAAAAAAGCAACAATAAGGGTTATGCGAGCACCAACCACCAATCTTACTAATAGGTCCCTTCCACGGGCATCGGTACCCAGTGGATATTCCCAGCTCCCACCGAATCCCAGTGGAGGGAGGAGCCTATCTGTCAGGGAAGTTTTACGAAACTCATGGGGAGAAAGCAGTTCACCAAACAGGGCAAAGAGTATAAACATGACAATGAACCCTGCTGCCAGAATGACAGTTAAAGGAAGCCGGGTACCATTCGTGGCTGTTAAATTCGAAAACATTCTAACTTGGCCGAATTCGTGGATCAATTACAAGGTACAAAAGATCAATCATCAGATTTGCCAATATCGTTGTCATGGCAACGGCCATAACAATAAACTGAACCGTGGCGATATCCCTTGTTGCAACCGAACGTACCAAAAGTTGACCGACGCCAGGCCATGCAAAAACCTGTTCGGTAACAACGGAACCGGCTATCAAGGTACCAATTGACAGTCCCAATATTGTAACAAGTGGAATTGCAGCATTTGGTGCGGCATGAACAATTAGCCTCGTAAGCCGGGGTACTCCCCTGGCTTCAGCCGCACGCATGAATGGTGAATTGATGATTTCAAGCAGAGATGATCGGGTGAATCGAGCATAAGCCCCCATCGAAGCCAGACCTAGAGTCAAGGCAGGGGGTATTACACCGAAAAATGACTCGGTTGCAGCCTGCCCACCAAAAAAGACCTGAAACCCGAGTGCACCAACCAAAATGATGATCAATCCAAACAGAAAGTTTGGCATGGCAAAGGCAAATACTGAAAAGGCCATAACCAGGCGATCAAGGGCAGAATCCCTGTTGAGAGCTGAAATCGTTCCTAGAAGAACTCCAAAAACAACTGCAATCACAAGTGCTGTGGCACCAAGTCTCAAGGTCATGGGCAATCGTTCAAGAAAAAGGGTCAATGATGATTTGCCGGTGTGTATTGAGTAGCCATATTCACCTTTGAAGAGCCCCGAAATAAAAGCCGTATATTGCTGATGCAGTGGTTTATCCAATCCCATGAGTTCACGGTATTCCTCAATAACTTCCTGACTTGCATCGGGAGGAGCTAGGGCTGCTGCTGGATCACCGGAAAAGCGAATGAATATGAATACCAGGGATACGGCAATGAGCAACGAAATCAATGCCCTGAAAATCTTGTATGCAATGTACCGAGTCATGAAATGGCTTCCCGGTAAGTCTTGATATCGGGTGGGGCAGCCTGAAACAGAGCCTTGGTATAGTTGTCCCTCGGGGCTGAGAAGATTTCATGTGATGGTCCGGTTTCAATCACCTGTCCATTCTTCATAACAATCATGCGGGCACTGATACTTCTGGCCACCCGGAGATCATGGGTTATGAATATCATGGCAAATCCATAATGATGCTGTAAATCCCTGAAAAGGTTCAGGATTTGGGTTTGAATAGACACATCCAAGGCAGAAACCGCTTCATCGGCAATCAGAATTTCAGGTTTGATGACCAATGCCCTGGCAATACAGATCCGTTGCCTTTGTCCTCCCGAAAATTCATGGGGGTAACGTTCCGCCGATTGCTTGGACAAGCCTGTTGCCTCAAGCATTTCATAGGATCGTTTATGGGCTTCATGTCTGGATACTCCGTGAATAATCGGGCCTTCAGCAATGGCATCCAATATTTTTTGCCGTGGATTTAATGAGCTGAACGGATCCTGGAAGACCACCTGAATCTTTTTTCGAATATCCTTGAGATCTTTTCCCCTGGTATTGGTGATATCCCTACCCCGATACAGAATTGTTCCCTGATCAACATTCTCAAGACGGAGAAGGCATTTGGCAAGCGAAGACTTGCCGGAACCACTTTCTCCCACAATGGAGAGTATCTCACCTTCCTTCAAATCAATGGAAATATCCTTCAGGGCCATGATCTTTTTCCTGTTAATCATTCTTCCCATTGAATAGGACAGTGAAAGGTATTTAGCTTCAAGCAATGATGGTTTTTGATTGGCCGAAATTTCCACGGGCCGATAGCTGGCAGCTTGAAGCAAATCCTTTGTATAGGGATGTTCAGGTGATGAAAATATTTTGGTTCGTGTTCCATGTTCAACTATATTGCCGTCTTTCAAGACAATGATTCGATCAGCAATTTGACCCACTATCCCGAAATCATGGGTTATGAATAGAACACTGGTACCCTGTTGCTTGCTGAGTGAAACAATGAGTTTCAGGATTTCTGCTTGTGTTGTAACATCCAATGCCGTCGTAGGTTCATCAGCAATCAGGAGTGAAGGGTTGAGGATCAAGGAGCCAGCTATTACGACCCTTTGAGCCTGTCCACCAGAAAGTTGGTGGGGAAAGGAATTTGCAATACGCTCTGGTTCAGGTAGCTGGACAGCATCAAGCATTCTGTTGATGGTTGTACGGTTTTGAGACCGATTCCTGAAGCCATGGATTCGAAGTATCTCATTGAGTTGTGTTTTTATTCGTTGAACAGGATCCAGGCTGGTAACAGCCTCCTGGAAAATCATGGATATTTGGGTTGATCGGATGGCATTGTAAGCAATGTCACGCTGTCCGGGGAGTTTTTGTCCCCTGAGTGAAATGGCCCCCTCGGTAACAGGTAAGGCAATCGGCAACATACCGATGATGGATTGGGCAATTACGGATTTACCGGAACCGCTTTCGCCAACTATACAAAGGGTCTCACCCTTGGCTATATTGAACGAAATATCCTCGACGGCAAATGGGCGGTCCCCTCCTTTAGGGAGGGAAACGCTTAGATTATTGACCTCAAGGAGAGGAATTTCGGGATTTGATCCCTCTCCTTGTCCTGGCAATCAGTTTCCTCCCATATAATGGTTGTCAAATATGGTAACCGTCGTGTTTCCTGGATCCCACTCAAGATCCTCACGAACCGCATAGCTGGCAACATTACGCCAGAGATACATGCCGGGAGTTACGTTTTCCCATTCGTCCACTAGCTCCAGATAGGCCGCATTACGCGCATCAAATTCCTGAGCCAGTTCGAATTTCTCTCCCAGCTCCAAAAAGCGGTCGGATGGAACCCAAGTTTTGTGACTGGCACGTGTCCTGCTGGAAAGTGGTCCCCAATCCATCCAAAGCGGACGGTATGGATCACCGGAAAATTCACTGGACATCGACATGTTGAGCATATGGAAGGGTCTTTCATAGGCCAAGGAAAAATTGTCAACAATTGACAGTTTCACATGGATGCCGACTTCACGCCATTGTTCCACCATAAATTCTGCAGCGACTTCATAATTGGGATAAAACCCCCTGGTAATATGCCATTCAAGCTCTTCTCCCTGGTAATCCGTCATGGCAAGCAGCTCCTTGGCCCTATCTGGGTCATACGTGAATCTGGCTTTCCGGTCTGGATCGAAATAGGGCCCGTATTCAGGGAAATTGAACGGTGCAGGAACGAATGTTGCATCTCCCCAGAGTGCTTGGGTTATTCCCTCTCGATCAATGGCCGTGACCATTGCCTTTCGCAGATTCGGGTCTTTCAGCGGATTGTTGGGAATCAGCTCCGTATCCAACATGTTGAATGCAAACATCGGATAGTTTTCAATACTCTTTTCCATGACCTTGACCCCGGATGTATTCCGAGCCTGTTCTACCTGGTCGGCAGGTACGCTAACTATAATATCGTACTCACCCGAGACCAAGCCGGCGTAGCGTGTTGAATATTCGGGAACGATCTGGAAGGTAAGTTTGCTGGCAGGTACATCGCCGGCCCAGTAGTTTTCGTTTGCTTCAGCAACAAATGATACCGAGGGATCAAATGAGACGGTTTTGTACGGTCCAGTTCCCATTGGCATTTGACCAAATGCTTCCGTACCAACCTCTTCGTAATAATGCTTGGGTAATACAAAACCCAATGGTGTTACCAGACGGTAAATGAAATTCGGATCAGCAAAACTTGTTTCAATTTCAACTGTCAAGGGCCCGGTTGCGTCAACTCGTGTAATTCCCCTTGCATAGCGGGTTCCTCTGCGGGCAATGGGTTCAGGACCCCAAAGCCTTTCGGCCGACATGGAGAATGCAACATCCTCGGCATCCATTTCGTGGCCATCATGGAAAGTAACACCAGAACGAAGTGTTATTTCCCAAACAAAAGGTGAAAGGCGTTGCCAACTCTCGGCCAGCCAGGGTACAAGAGAATTACCGTCAGGATCTTCCCACCTGTTGCGACGCACAAGGGTATCAAATATATTCGAGTGAACTCTGGCTCCTGTAGTTGATATTCCAATTACTGGGTCCATTGTTGGCCACAAATTGTCCACTGCTATTTTTATTTCGGGCTTGTCTTGGGCCAGGATAGCCATCGGGTTGAACAGAATGGCGATCAAACCGACTATTTTCAGTACAGATTTCATTTTTTTCTCCTATTGCTAATTCACATAATCAGGCAAATGCCTAAATGCATAATCCTTACCACTAACCAGAGAAGGTATTTGTTTGCGAGACGATTCAACAAGAGCCAGATCAAGGGAATAATTTTCTTGGCAAGGTTCTTTACTACCCAAATCCGCTATTACCTCTCCCCATGGATCGATAATCATTGAATGACCAAAAGTGGTCCGGCCATCATCATGATTACCCACCTGTGCTGCTGCGATTATCCATGCTCCGTTTTCTATGGCACGGGCCCTCAATAGTACTTCCCAATGAGCCCTGCCCGTCGGGACGGTAAAAGCCGATGGAATAAAAATTATTGAAGCCCCTTTTTGACAATATTCACGATAGATTCCCGGGAATCTTAAATCATAACAGATGCTCAATCCCCAAGATCCCCAGGGAGTGTCTACCAATACGGCAGTATCGCCTGCAGAGTAACGCTGTGATTCACCAATTGCCTTTTTACCTTCAAGAAAGACATCAAACAAATGTATCTTGTTGTAGGTGGCCAGAATTTTACCCTGTGGTGTAAGCAGAACCGAACAATTGTAGTATTTATTACCCTCTCTTACAGGTGTGGAACCGATATGGATCCACTTTCCCGTTTCCCTGGCCAAAATTTGACAGGTTTTGACAAAAGGATCATTTTCAACTGTGGTTATTGACTTTCGGGCTTCCGAATAGTTTTTATTCATCATTCCCGATGCTTCCGGCAAGGCAATCAGATCTGAATCGCCTGATTCCTCTACAATCCTTTTGACTGCTTCAATATTCCCCTGATGATTATCAGTGGAACACATCTGTACCAAAGTCACATCCAATTTCATCTATACCTGTCAAAAATTAACATAACATTTAGTACAACTATCATCACCAGAGAGAGGATACCAAAATTCAACCCTAAAACAAGGAAAATCATTCCAGTCGCGTTCAAATCGATAGTATCAAGGAAACTCCGTTTTCAAAAAGTATCTCAATCCAGCAGGTAA
>CAZHIL010000372.1:0-13292 GCA_964532985.1 uncultured Albidovulum sp.
GTATTACCTTTCACGATTTTCTTCAGATCGGCAGGAATTGCGGATTTCGAAACTCCGATACAATGCCCTTAAGGAAAGTGCACTTGGGTTTGGCAGCCAGACCGGTTATCAGGAACGATATAAGGCCTTAACCCGTAAACTTGAGACTCAAAGTAATAATCTCTCTGTTGTATTTGACTTTGGACGAGTGGCAACCTTTCTGGAAACCAGAAATGGCTACCTGCTCCCACCGGTTGTCGCCAGAGCATACAATGCAATCCAAACCGATCCGGAAGGAAATACCCTCACATCCTCTGATGAATACCTCACCATTCAACAACCTGGACGATTGAGTCCTGTCTTGCCCAGTTGGAGGGATTACCTGCTAATTGCAAAAACCCCGGTCAACAATCCACCCTCAAGCCTTATTCCAAGGGACAAGGATGAAAGAAAACTGTTTGAGCATTATTTTGCCAAGGGCTGGCGGTTGGGAGAGTCCCAGGCCAATGATGAATTCCAGATAAGAATAGGAAACCTCCAGCAAACCTATCAGGGCATGCTAAATTACCTTGAATTGGTCAACCATGGAATAATCAGCAAAATGGTAGTCGTAAATGCTGATATGGCCAGCCTGAAGGACAAGAACTCTTTGAGAATAAACAACCGCATTGTCCAGATTGTTTCCCAATCCACCTTTGAGGCCAATCCTGACAAATGGCGATTACCAGACAAGACAGAAACCAATGGCAATCTGGCTATAAAGACCAATCATACCCTAGAGTAATATCGACCCCGAATTGACCTAATGACCAATGGACACCCTCTACCCGGAAACCAATCATGCAAAACACATTAAACAGCATTCAATATAAGCAGGAAATCAAACCAACCACCTCTAAATCCGAACCATTCTGAACTCACAATATGCTTAAGTCATCAACGTCAGAGAAACCAATATCCCTTGGCGGGAAAGCGGTCATTCCCTTCAGGACAAATCATCAAGCCAAACAAGCATTGATGGGTGATCCCCAGACCAGCAAGTTGACCAGACGACAGCTGAGATCATTCATGATGTCATGTGTTGTTAGTGGAGCTTCGGATATAACCCTGCAAACAGACCAACAACCAAGGGTTTTGATTGAAGGCATCCTGTATCTGGTTGTAACCAGACACTGGTCACCAACAGATATCCAGACAACCTTGGAAGAACTCTACAGGAGTGCCAACGCCCTGGCTGAAATCAGTGGTCAGAAAATCCTCGACTTTGCCTATGAAATCAAACCGGATTCAGGACCCAAACAAAGATTTCGTGTAAATGCCGTGGGTGTCCAAGGATGGGATGCTACAGGAGTCGAAATATCCATCCGCATCCTGCCCAATTATACACCAGGTCCAGACTGTGTTGGACTTACCACAATGGAAACAAGTCTCCTTACTCCATCCGATGGTCTTGTTGTTGTTGCCGGATCAACTGGAAGTGGTAAATCCTCAACCCTTGCAGCAATGGTAAGACATCATCTTGAAGATAGACAAACACCTAAGAAGATTGTCATTATCGACTCCCCCATTGAATTTACCTACAGGGATATACCGGCAAGGGAATCTGGATCACCCACAATCGTTGGTCAATCCGAAGTGGGGTTTCATATACCCACCTTTGCTGGTGGAGTACGTTCGGCCCTTCGTAGGAACCCGGATATAATCATAATCGGTGAAGCCAGAGATAAAACCACAATAACAGCTGCAGTTGAAGCAAGTTTAACAGGACACCTGGTATACACTACAACCCATTCCTACTCGGTTTCCAACACCATACAAAGGTTACTGTCTGTATTCAGTGGAGATAACGAGACACACAGGATTATTGATATACTTACCTCCTTGAGGGTCATAATGGTTCAAAAACTGATACCGGACATTACAGGCAAACAAAAATTGCATGCCATAAGGGAATATTTGGAGTTTACCTCAGAGGTAAGACAAAAAATGCTTTCAATTGAATCCCATGAATGGCCCACCATTGTTAACCGCTTGATCAGAGACCCTTCCGTGCTTGATATTGAACCCTATCCAAAGTCCAAATCCTTCCAACAGGGAATACTCACTGACCCAAACAATAACACCAATGCTTTGGCTTCAACCTGAGGTTGATTGCCAAAACCAACCAGGAAAAGGTTTGAATTTATGACTGACAAGTACAATTACTGGCGGGAAACACAAAGACCGACCAGGTTCTTTTTTCTAGATCCCAGAATAGTACTCTTTCTGGTATTGGTAATCCTTCACCTTAAGGTATGGACTATTACCCTGTTTGTTTCAGCGGCAATATTCAACATCTGGCTGGAAAGCAGGGGACTGAAAGTGATGTATTTGCACCGCTATATCAAAACCTACCTGATCGGCAACTACATCCCGGCCAAAGGATTAAGAAACCAACGCTACCCGGTTTCCTACGGTTTCGAAATCGATGAGATGTAGTGTGGCCTGATTACAAGTTGGGAAATATATTTTTCAATAGAAAAACAGCTTTACCCATGAAGTTCCAAAACCCTGTTATCATGGGAGATTCTTGAATTTCGGCAAAATCAACAAAATGGATTGGTGGTAATTTACTGTTGGATTCTCAATATTGGGAATATTCTTCACCAAGTCAACAACTGCGCCTAGCCACGATTTTTCATAATCATAAACTGAATCAGATAGTTTCACCGTCCGTTGAAAATAATAATTTTAGTGAAAAAATGGGTAAAAAAACAATTGATTATTAATGATTAAATGTTGGCAAAATTATTCAGTAAGCAGATAGATCATCAAGAGTATTTATGAGAATATTCCTCTGATATGATTACGAGCTCAATTGAAGGGCTAAACAATAAATTCATTGTGCACTTGCTGCTAGACTTTAATTGTACTCCAATTGTAATAGTTTACAGTATAAATACACCGACAAAATTTGTTTCAAATTCTATGCAATTTAACATTGGCAATTGCTGAAAAACCTCTCATCAGTTTCAAAAAAATAGACAAACTTCGTGAACGAAAAATCAACTTTCAAATTTTAACTATTCAAAGCTGTATAACGTAGTGGAAAACTCTAAAAACAATACAATTGATAGGAAGGATATCAACAAACAATCATTGTCATGGAGCGATATACAAGTTTATTCAGATATTCATCATGCAATTGATCAGATGGCAAGATTACCTAAAGACAATAATCTTTATTTGGACAAAAATATCGCTCATAAAGCTCTTAATCTGCTTGGATACTTTAAGGAACAATTGAAAATCCACCCTCCAAAAATAATAAACCAAGACGGAGAGGCTCTTGCTTACACCTGGGTTATTGGGAATATCAAAATATATCTCATAGTTGCTGATGAAGAAGTTAACGTAATGGATCTTACTCTTGACGGGCAAGATTCTTATGAAGAAGTTTTATCACAGGATGATTACCTGCCATTGGATAAAATTAAGGAGCGATTGCTTGATAATCTTATTCTACAGACGGTTACGAATTCGATATTAATTTGCGACAATTGATTTTATTGTAGTAGCCTAAATTAATGTAAATGAGTTCGAGTAATCAAAGGCTATTTGAAAATTAAGTCAAGCAGAAATTTTTGGCTATTTATTTTGATGATCCCTCTGCCAAAGCATTTTGAACAAAACGAATTGAGTAATTCTGAGCAGCATAAGAGAAAGCCCCAAATAAAACAACCATAGCCAAACCATAATAAAAGGTTTTTTCTAAGTTGTACGTTGTAAGGTAGATCAATGGGGTCAAAAAGAAAAATAATATGAAAGTCATTGAGGAACAATCTCGTGTAGCCAAATACAAACGGTGTGTATGAAGTACACCAACACAATCCTCTACCGATTTATAAATTTTATAGAATAGTTTATTTTGTTCCTTTGGGTCAATTGGTAAATTGCCGTAAGTAAATGCTAAATTTTCTAGGTCAATCCTACTATCATTTGTTGCAATATCTGAAAACGCTCTTGATCCGGGAAGGGGATGTCTATACCTCCAGTGGATAAGTTTGTCCCGAATGGAATCAGGTATCATTCCCATTAGTACAAGTTTGGTTAATGGAAATATAAATAAACCAATAATAACTAGTGGTATGCCCACACCCGAACGATGAGAAAAAACATCACGAAATGAAAAAATTGTAAGTGAATTACCGCTACTAAACCAAAGAAAAAGTATAGCTAATGTAAATAAATATAAATTTAGAAACTTTTGATTTTGTTGTTTTAAATTTTTACTACTCATAGGAACTTTTTGAAATTGCATAAATTTTATTTGGAGTAAATACCAACAAAATATATGGGATTGATCTTTCTTGTGATAATTTAGTCGCTGTAGTCCAATCAAGTTTAGAAGGTTTAGAATCTCGTAAATGTGAATGCCAAGTTCCTAAATCAATGAGTGTGTTGCCACTTTGTTTTAAACGCTTTTGAATTTCTAATCCTTTATTTCCTAAGACAAATTTACTGGAAGTTCTAGAACTGTCGCATGGTGCTGGAATGGTATCAACAACACTGATGATTTTTTGCCTCGTATTGCATACCCCAATAATTACCCCACCAGTTTCAACTTTTGGATATATTCGAATTTCTTTGTTTATATAATCTTCGCATTCTCTGGAAAGACGAACATGCCAGCCATCAAACCCTTCAATAGGAATTATTTTTAATTCGGGTACTCCATAAGTTAACCAATTTGTATTTAAGCCGTCATCTTTGTTTTTGTATCCAAATACAATTCTTCCAGCATTTTGATCCTTTTTGTACAAATTCAGTAATTCTTCTGTCAAAATAGAAGTCATGGCACTTAGTCGTATATCCGACATTTTCATTGAAGTGGAATGACAGCCTTGGCCAATCTGAATTTCTGAAAGGCCATATTGATCGTTATGTAAAAGTTCAAATGCTCGGTCTTCCAAAATTTTTGAATAAAACACTGCCATTAGATCGCTAAGATTGGGGTTCCCATTTTTGCCACAAAGAAGCAAAAAACCAGCATTTCCTTGACCAAACAATCCAATTTCTGCAACTCGTGTATTTTTGAATTTTTGTCCCCATTTACAAATAGCTTCACGAACTCCAAGCGATGCAGTTGTATTAATTAACAGATTAGTTTTTGGTGGAATAATTTGTTTCCTTTCTGAATCAATAGCGAAGCCTGAAATAAGGTCTTCCAAGAAGACCTTGGGTTCTTGCTTGAGAATTTCTAAATCTTTTTTTAGTTCAATAGCTTTTTGTTCACCAATTCCTGACCTGATCAATGCATGCCTTGCCATATTGTGTGGGCTGAAATATTCTTTGTCGCACAGACCGGTAATTTTTGCACCAGCTCTTGCCAAATGTAATCCTATCTTTGAACCAACACTCCCACATCCCAATAATGATATTGAAGGTAGGTTATTTAGTCCACTAACAGTCATAAGGAGATCTTTACTAATAGTTTCAAACTGAGCAGCTTGAAAAACATTCCAATTTCCACTGTTTTTAATAGCTGAAGGTAGGTTTGGATTGGAGATTATTTCAAAAACATAGGGGATTAATTCAATATTGGTCTGCCTTCTTTCTAATTTGAAGGGGCGATGGACACAAAATACAACACCCACAGGAATAGTGCTATTGAAACTATATTTTCGTAAAACGTACCTTTTTAAATCTTTTAATAATTGGTTGAAATACTCCCCACAACCGAAATCGTCAGCTAGTTTCTTTAAATCGGCAATGGTTTTAATGTTTTCAGAATGATACTCATTTTCTATTCTTAATTGCCCAGTTGGGAGCTTAGGAGGAAAGATAATTGCTACAACAGTATCACCTATGTAAAAATTTTCTCTATTTTTATTTTCGAATAGATTTATTTTTGCCTTTGGGAGTGGTACCTGTTCGGAATTGGTTTCCAATAAGTAATTTGGATTATAATCCTTTTTTTTATAAGTAAATCTTCCCTGTAATATTTTTTTTCCACCATTACGATTAACAAGCTTGCGACAAAAGTTAGAATCCAATATCAAGCAACTAGATATGCCAACCCTTAAAATCGGTTCCCAACCTTGTTTTGGATTGTTTAGACAATTCATAGCTGCCTTTTCTAGCCAAATCACAAGTTGATCTAATAGTTTTAATACTCCTACTTCATGGGAACTAAACTGAAAAAAATACTCATCAGTATGACTATCAACCAAGCATGGTTGGGGTAAATTGGATTTTCCCAAAGGTAATAGATGCGGCAAGTTACTTGGAAAATCTTTTCGAAGATAAAATTTTGGAGATTTCCATGGATATTCTTTAGGAAAATTTACAGATACAGGTTCTAGTATTCGAACGCCATTAGGGCTTTTGCCGTTGCCCTTGTATTTCAATGGCATTTCAACGTTGATTTCGATATTTATAATTCCTCGACAATTCGAAGAAAAATCTCCACTTAATACAGAAGGATGAGACTTTAGAACATTCAATACTGAATTTAAAAGTTCATTGGTCATATATTAAGGCAATTTCCTTACTTACCGTGAGGACGTTTTTCGGTAGAAATTGCTCCTGTACCCAGGAGTGAGGGCGCGGCAGTTGCTGCTAATAAACCACCCCTTTTTACACCGCCATAACTTATTTCAAACTCTATTGGTTGACCCTTTGAATCCCACTCTTCATCTGTACAATAAAATCTATTTTCATTATTTCCAACAATTTTAACATATTCTTTCTTTGCCCTATAACTTGGTGGATTCTCATCATCGTTTTTGATTACTTTCGAACTCGACACAATTACCGCTCCATCGCAGCATTGAGAGAGTGCTGAAATAGCGTCTTGGTCAACTACAGCCCTGTCCCCTTTTTCAGACAAACTATCAAAACTAAGGCTCCGCCAAGAACAATGATGAGGGGCTTGTAGTAAATCATATTCCAACCAATTTCGGTTAAAGAATTTGTGTTGGTTCCATAATCTTTTCCAAATTTCTACTTCTGAATCTCCACCGGTAAGAAACAAGCAATTTTCTTTCTTATCATCAGCATGAATTGAGTAACGTAAAATTATTGAAGAGCGATTTTTAATTAGATCTTCTTTTTCCTCATCAACATCCGCAGTGAGCGGACCAAGTAATCTAGCATTAAATAAATTCCCACCTATTTGATTGGACTTGGAAATTTCTTCGTTTATTTTAACCACAATCTCTTGGATATCGTCGGTTTTTCCCTCTTCATCCTCACCTAAAATCAAAATATTATTTCCTGATGAAGCAGTTCGAGTATCACGGTATAACTTTACCCTTCTTTTGGCTTCTTTATTCCATGCCCTTGCATCTTCGCAGAGAGTATTATTCTTGCTTGCCTGTCGGAATATTACGGGCGATGACCACATTTCTTTGATGATGATTTTATCATCCTTTTCGGACCATTCTTCTGGTGGTCCCAAATGGAAATGTTCCTTTAAACCCGTTATATGATCTTTATCAGGATGGCTAAGACAAAAGGCATCAACATAGAGATAACCATTTTGTCGTCCCCTCTTTTCCAAGCGTTCTCGTAACATCTCTGCAACATCAGGAACAGAGGAATTTGTATCATCTGCCAAATTTCTTATATTAATATCTGTCAGTATAACTTGATCATTGTCAAGTTTTAGTAAGGTCATATCGCCATTCGAAACTGGAAAAAAAGTAATTTTTGCTGTCATTTTGCACCTAACAATTTTATGAAAAAGTGGGGTTTTTCACTATATATATTGATTTGAAAAGATATAAATACAATATATTGATTTACAAGTGCGAGAGCTTATTTATTTCGATTACTTTCTACCTTTCTTAATTTTTACCCTATTTATATCAACATTAGAAACTTTAGAGCATGGTAGAGGTTACTCAGAAATGGTCCCTTCTACATTTCCCCTAGGTATTACAATTAAGTTTTCGCTTGATGATATGTTGGGATCATAAATGATATCGGATTAACACAAGTCACAGGTATATACCCTGATACCTTGCAGGAACGTCCTCAATCATAACCCCCTCCGGGGTAAACTAATAAAAAATAGTATCTATTGTGATAATTTTGAATTGATACTAAAACCGTCGATTGCTGTTATCAATTCAGTGCCCTTTACCAGAGAAAGGCAAAGTCATCTCACATGTATGTGACGGCACAAACATCACAGAAATAACTAATAAATTAATTACCTTGGAGGAATGATTTCAATCGGTTATGACGTATTGATTAAAATTGATGATAACTGATGGATTAGCTCCTAGGACTTGTTCTCAATATTAGACATAATTTAGAGATCATTTTTCTGATCTACCTTCATATTTGTAAAAATCAGGATTACTTCTACACTAAATCATGCTTAAATCATGGATTGGGTATATTGCTGACTGCCCATAACCATTCCTACGAAATAACTGTCCAATATACCTTTGCTTCCTTCCTGGGTTTGTATTCCTTTTCTTAAATCCTTTTCGGATAGCAGAATGCCCAATAGCAACTCATCAGGGGAAGAAGGGGGTAATTCCTCCTGCCTTTGTGCCAGCAGATCATCACTAAGGAGGGTTTCGGTAATGGCCTCAACAGACTCCATGAAATTCACATCCCTCGACTGGTCCAAGCCTGGTGCCTTGTCGGTTGGACCACGAACCAGCAGGAACTTGTTGGCCCTGATATTTGGTATCCAGTATTGACCTGTGTAAAAGGATCGAGCTTTGACCAGAATAGATCCCATCATGAAATAAAATTCACCTTCCCGCAGTTTTTGTAAATCGCCTATTTTCACCCTGCTTTCTACAACGAATTCTGCATCCTGACGATCAACCCACTTGGTGCCAAACAGTCCGGATTTCTGTTTTCTACCGGATACCACGGGAACCCTATGGCTCGAGAACTTCTTGCGAAGAAAATCCCATGTCTTATGGGCATCCTCCATGGCACCTGCTACTGTCAGACGGGAATTGGCTGCGGCAGATTCTGCTATTTGAGGTGACACCGCCTGCATGGCAGCCATATCCTGTCCAGATACAACGATCATGAACCCGAGGGAACGGGCTTGAGCCATCATGGTATCAATGCCTTTGACCATATAGTATCCCGCTTCATCAAGAATGACCATGAATGGTGTGGGAGACCTGGTTGGCTTGGCATCGACTAGTTTTTGCTTGGTTCCCATGATGGCTGAACCGGAAACCTTTCCCATCATCATTTTGAGAACAGCCACGATAATCCGACCACAACTCCGCATTTCTTCTGGTGCTTTCTGTAGGGCAGGTAATAGAACAACCAATATGCGTCTGTTCAAGACGACATCCTCCATATCGACCTCGCCGAAGGGAGTTCGAAAAATATGTCCATAATCATCAGCTAGGGATCCCAAGGGTTTGGTAAGTTGCATTGATAAAAAACCATGCTGTTCCACTGTCTTGCTTTCCTGCGGCAATCCATTGATTGCGTTATAAAGATTAAATCCGGGTAGCGAGTCAAAAAATCCTTTGAGGGCCAATCTTGAGGTATCTGAAAATTCCCCTTTCTGTGAACGCAGATACAATTCAATCATGCCTCCCCTTGACCTGATGTCTTTCCAGGCTTCATCAGGTATATCTGCAATGCAATTGATTTTACCATCCACCAGATGAGCTTTGTCCACGCCTTGGCCCAATGGGAGATAATCCCTGATTGATTGTACATTCAAAAGTACATCTCCAGCATCTCTCATTTCACAAAGAGCCCTGATTGCTGAAGTTACAAGTGACATTGCCCTGTGTTTCCACATGTCTGAACCACCAGCGGCATTACCCATGAGGGAAACGATAAGGTTCATCAGTTGATCTGGAGTGCCATGTGAAAAAGGATTCAGGGTATTGGACTGAACGTCTGGCCCACCTGCTCGGTTATCCTGTTTGCCCCCGAGATCGGTAAAATTCAGGATTCGGTAATCATCTTCCCTGCCGAATTTGGATACCAGCGACCAAGTTCTGCCGTGAAACTCGGTGGTACCCTTGCCATCCACGAACAGAAACCCAGAGTTCCACATGATTGATTGGGAAACCAGACCCAATAGGAATTCAGAATTATGTGTAACAAGGTAGGATTCCATCACAAATAACCCTTCAGCAGATTCCACCTTGATACATGTCATGTCCTTTTCCAGAACCTTGAATGATTTTATCAATTCATCTCCCTGCCGAGGTGTCATTTTGCCTAGAGCAACCTGTCTCTTGATATGTTCCTTCTTGACCAGGGCTTCTGATCGTGAGTAAAAACCCTCCACCTCGACTATTTCCAATCCAGGTTTTTCATATTTATCGGTGAATTCAAAATCCCCATCAGGGGTTTTGTTTAAACTGGGTATGGAAGCCTTGATATAAATCCTTCCTTCGATGATCAGCTGCAAGGCCAAGCCTCCCAGCGACCAAATGAGATATCTGAGTTGAATGCCTTCCTCACTCGAAACAACAGGGATTTTCAGGGAACCCTCAATCACCTCTATCAACTTGGTTTTGTTCCGAAGTGTTAGAAACTCCAGTAGCCATTCTTTCCTTTCAGAGGCTGTGCCCTTCTGATCAAGGTTTCTGGTTTTCCAACCCATGGCTCTTGCTGCATGGTTTCTGAAAGTCAACTTGTTGAGTTTACCTCCTGTTCCCGGAATGTCATCAGCCAAGGGAATGAAATAACGCACCAATGGTTGGGTTGAACCTGACAACCTACCGGTTTCAAGCTGTATACCCAGATCACCCGCACTCATTGTTTCCCATTTGGGTACTTCATCCGTACTGAGACAATCCGCTTCGACATGGCGTTTGACCAACCAGAGATGATCCCTGGAACATTCTGCCCACCTGCCATCCTCGAAATGAATTCTGACAACAGGAAGTTTGCCTTGTGGGAACACACCCGATACCTTGGTTAAGCTACCCGATGGGGTTCTTATCCTGTTTCCAGGTTCAAGTTTACCTATGGGGACCCAGCCATATTCTCCAAGGACAAGTGTATCACTTGTCAATGATTTGCCTGATCCCGTGGTTCCCAGAACCAAGGCATGCCTTCTGGCATCCTCGTTGGAAATCCACAGCTCTTCATTACTGTCATAATCATTGCCGAGAAACAAAAGCCCTTCACCCTTCCGAAACCTGCCGCTGCCCCCGGGTTCAGGATTGGAATAGTCCTTTTTCCTCCAGCTGGCAGGCAACCTGTATGGAAGCCTTGCCTTCTGGCTGAAGAACCAAAGGGAGTAGACAATATCAAGAGGAATGACAACAGCCCAGATAACCGGTACTAAGAGAAAGGAACAGTATCCAAGCCCAATAAGGGCAGCAAATACATCTGGTCTGGACAAGGTCTGTATGAACAGGTTGTTGTTGGTTACCTTCAGATGTGTATTGTCTGGCTCTGTTTCTGAAATCTGTCTCTTCCTTAGGGGTTCATTGTCAGGTATTTTTTTCTACCGAATTGGACCTTGATGATAAATACCATCATTGAGGAGCAATATTCCCGTAGGAATTATCGGTTATGGTGCCCAGAATGGCAGCAAGGGCAATTGAGGTTCTGGTTTCCTGGACCAGTCTCAAATAATTCAATCGTGTATTCAGGCTGTTCAAGTCAATAAGGTCCTGCAACAGGGCTCTTTCGTTTTTCTCATGCCTTGCCTGCAGGGTTTCCACGGTTGGTGAGAAGTAAGCCGAGGAACGAATATCCAGAGCTTGCAACTGGCTTATCCGATCTGGAATCTCGGATTGGTAATGGGATTGTTCAGCCAAAGCCAAGTAACCATCTGATGATTCACTTGGCAATGAGAGACCAATGGCAAATTCAATCAGGGAAGTGGCTGCCTGCTTTCTGGCTGCAATTGAATCCCTCAATACTGCTTCCGACAAACCACCAGGGGTTTTCAGATTTTGTTCGGAAAGTGGAATGGGTGGTAGTGGGTCTACTGTATTGGCAACAAGTCTGTAAACTGCCTCCATTACCTTTGGTTGTTCAGCAGCAATGGTTGCATGATCATTTACCAAACCCCAGTCGGTTGTAGGTTGTTCGACAGTCCCGATTGATCCAATGGCTTCTTTTTCCCTGTGCAACCATGCCGCAAGATGAATACCGTTTTTCCTGACTATTTCCGGCTTGCCAGCAGACCAGTCACCCACAGCCCTTGTAATAATCTGGGGAGGTACCTTTTTGACCCTATTCCTTTCCCTGATCAATGACAGATCAACCAGATGGCAAAAATCCCCATTTGGGTCATACTTGCCACTTTCAGCCTCTGCCCGAAACTCTTCCCTGAGACGCATTGAATGGTTTTGCTGTTCCCCATCCACCAATCTTTTTTGTGCCTCGACATGTCTGTCCAGATATGAACTCTGCTGACGCGAGTGAGCCTGCAAGGCTTCAATAATGTCTCTGGCTGCCTTAGTTGCTTCCTTGCTTACATGGTATCTGGTCGATTGATGAAATGACCCGATGGTACCACACTGACATCCGGGACCAAAGATTGCCCATCCAGGAGAGGCAGCAGTGAGGAGGAATAAAAACGGAACAAGCAGTTTGAGGCAATTTGATTTCCTAATATTTATCATTGGTTTGACTCCTTCCCGTAAATCGTGTCCCAGATTCCTTCTATGGATTGATCCACATCCAACGGCTCTTCATTTTGGGTATCAGTATCTGATGACATCTGTGGATTGACCAAGGTTTGTTCGGTGCTGTAAGGAGTACCCCCGGCAGTTGGTGCATTCGCTTCACTTAGCCCCGGATCAGTTGGAATATTCTCTTGAACCGTTTCGGTCTTTGTCATTCGTGTCAAGAAATAGCTTGGCAGAACAAATTTGTTGTAGGAATTGTTACTCCGCCCAAGTGATCTGGTTGCCTTTCGCCACTCGCGTTCAGCCCGTGCGCAATACTGGTTGATTATATTCCCGTTGGAGTTGACCAGGCTGTTCAATGAGGTGTTGAAGATACCACCAAGATCCCCTGTTGAAGCAAAAGTGCCAAGAGGCAATTGCATCAAACTTGCAAGACACCCAAGATCACCAACTGGAGTGGGAGCATCTATGGAGGCTTCAGCCCTACTTACCGAGTATTCAATCTGGTTTCTGGTACTTTCCGCCAACAGCCTTCTTGATTCATCACTGCACTTTTCGCTAGTCATGTCATAGGCCCAATCGCCAAGAACCTGGGTACTCATTGCAAGAAGTACCGGTATGGCGGCCACCAAAATAAGTTTCATAATTACATCCATTGAAATCAGTGTTTGATTTCAACAATGTCCACTTTGGTGAAACCCGAAAGAAAAAAGTGCCTTAATCTATCGG
>CAZHIL010000373.1:0-8108 GCA_964532985.1 uncultured Albidovulum sp.
AAGAAGTTCTGCAGCATCTTGAAGTCATAAGGGAAAACGGCAAGGTCATGTTTGCCGGTTTGCCGATTGTCCAATTCACCACGGAAGAAAGGCTGGATGAAATTGTCAGATTGCATGAGGAAATGGGATGCATGATCTTCAATCCCCACAGATACACCTTGGAAGAAGGTGGCCGACAAACGGTAGATACCAGGCAACTGGATTTCAAACGAGAAGCTGATCCGAAGGGACTCCTCAATCCTGGTAAAATGATCGCATGGGATGATCCTGATTGGAATTACTCAAAAATGTATTCATACCCCGGAATCCAGGCAGCCTAAGATGAAATCCCTGGTCGTATTCGCCCATCCGGTTCCTGAAAGTTTTTCAGCATCTCTTCATCAGGCAGTTCTGGATGAACTTGACCACAAGGGGTGGGAAGTTGATGATATCGACCTGTACAAGGAAGGGTTTGACCCAATTCTGTCAGAACATGAGAGAAGAATTTATCACGATGAGCCTGATAATATCGAGCCCGTTAAAGAATATGTGGATAAGTTGCAAAATACTGAAGCACTCTTTTTGGTTTTTCCGGTATGGATTTTCGGCTTCCCAGCCATATTGAAAGGATTCTTTGATCGTGTCTGTGTACCGGGTGTTGCCTTTAAGCTTAGCGAAGGAAAGCTTGCCCCCAATTTGAGAAACATTCGTACCCTAGTTGCGGTTACCACCTATGGGGGTACTCGACTCAGGGCCTTTCTGGCCGGAGATCCTCCCCGAAAGGTTGTAACCCGTAGTGTCCGGTTCTACTGCCAGCCTCGAACCCTCAAATATCTTGCACTTTATGATATGAATCGAGCAGACCATACCAAGCGAACAAATTTTCTGACCCACGTACGAAATGAAATAAAGAACCTCTGATGAAAGCCCTGGTGATTTATTGCCACCCCAATCCCGATAGTTTTACAAGTACCGTAAAGGATCTGGTTTTGGAGGTTCTTGAGGAGAAGGGATTCGAAACTCGTTTGACTGACCTGTATGGTGAACAATTCAATCCCCTAATCCAAAAGGATGAGTTGGAATCCTATCTTGATACCACACGCAATCAAAAAGGTTTGGAGAACCACATTGGCAACATCTTGTGGTGTGACACTCTCATATTTGTTTACCCCACCTGGTGGTATGGATTACCAGCCATGTTAAAAGGCTGGCTGGACCGGTGTTTTCTACCCGGAGTCGCATTTCATATGCCTGAGGGAAAAGGAACCATCAAGCCTGGACTCAAGCATATCACGAGACTGGGTCTGTTTACCACCGCAGGGGCTACCCCACTGGTGACTTTTCTGATGGGTGCTCCAGGCAAAAGAACAATCTTGAGGGCAGTCAACTCTCTTTGCAAGTGGCCAGTCAAAAAAGTATTTCTTGCCCATTATGAAATGGATTCATCCACTGATGAAAGTAGAAGACTTCACCTTGAACGGGTCAAAGTAAAAATGCATAGATTCCTTTCCTGACCAATTTTCTACACACTTGAGGAGATAATTATGAGTTTTGAATGGCTAGACAAAAGGGCTCCGGATTTTAAAAACATTGACCCTGACAAAACCATAGCAGTCCTTCCCACAGCGGCGATTGAGCAACATGGTCCCCATCTGCCAGTAGGAACGGACACGATTATTGGCAAGGGAATGTTGGAGGAGGTCAAGAAAATCATCCCACCCAGCATGGACGTAAGGATACTACCCATCCAGGCAATCGGCAAATCAAATGAACATATATGGGAAGTGGGTACTCTCACCCTCACTGCTGAAACTGCCCTTAAGGCCTGGACTGAAATAGGACAATCAGTTGCCCGTAGTGGGATAAAGAAACTGGTGATTGTTAATTCACATGGCGGCAACCTCGATTTGATATCGATTGTGGCAAGGGAACTCAGGGTGAACCTGGGCATGTTTGTGGTCAAGTGCCAATGGGGCAATTTCGGCCAACCAGAGGGATTGTTTTCCGAGTATGAGAAACAATATGGAATTCATGGCGGCGAGTGCGAAACCTCCCTGGTACTGTATTTTCGCCCCGAATTGGTGGAAATGAAAAAGGCAGTCAAATTTGAATCTTCTGCCGAGCACACCCCTTTTCCTCCTGTAGGTCCAATCAGCTACGGCTGGATAGCAAAGGATTTAAATCCCGACGGTACAGTCGGTGATGCCCATCTTGCCTCGATTGAGAAGGGCAAACTTACGGCAGAATATCAGGCCCGTGGTTTTCTTGCCTTGCTTAACAAGGTTGTTGGCACAGATATATCAAAATTCAAGGTCGAAACATCGCCCGGCAAATAAATCCGCAAATTTGTGAGGTTCCCAAAATTACATAAGTGTTCCTGAAGATAGCTACTCTTCATTTTTTGGATTGAAGTCGGACAGATAGGTTGCAATAGCCTCAAGATCTTCAAATGAGGCATAATTTGAATAGGCTTGAGTAACGAGATACATGGCACTTGTTTCGCTCACTGCACCCGACCATTCATCCAGGGCATTCAAGATTTCATCTCTATCCAGACCAGCTATTCCCGGGGCCTCCTTTTCACCGGATTTGATCGGTGGAGCTCCCTGGAATTGTTGTCCTGCTTTTTCGGCAAAAAGTAAATTTCTTGGTGTATGGCAACTTCCACAATGTCCAAGACCATTCACCAGATAAGCGCCCCTATTCCATTCTTCGCTTTGTTCCGCATTGTATTCGAAACCGGGTGATTCCAGAAACAGCATTTTCCAAGGTAAGTTGGTAATGGAAAAATTGAATGGGAAAATGAGATCGTGCGGGTTTGTCTCCTCACTTACCCCATTAAGGCTGAATATATAGGCCTTTATATCCAGCAGATCTTCATAACTTGCCTTTGAATAGGAGGTGTATGGAAAAGAGGGTGAGTAATGCTTGCCCACGGGGCTGATACCCCTGACCATCGCATTGATAAAATCCAGGTCACTCCAGCTACCAATACCGGTACTTGAATCGGGGGTTATATTCGGTGGATAAAACTTACCAACTGGTGTTGGCAGGACCTCTCCTCCAGTCAACAGGTTATAGTTGGGTGATTCTGGATTGCGGTTTAGGTGACAATCTCCACATCCCCCCAGATGAAATAGAATTTCACCTTTATTTGGATCTGGCTCATAACTAATTGAGACCTGATTCCGAAACTCTTCATCCGTAATTCTCTGAGGGTAGGTCAACCCAACGAAAGCTACAATCAGACAAAGGAGAAGAATTACCGAAAGGGTAATTCTCTTCATGGTCATTATTTTCTGAATTCTCTATGACAGGCAGAACAGGTTTGTCCCAATTGTGAAAAGGCCACAGCGAAGTCATCCTTGTTTGTTGCATTTTTTAGCATTAGACTTGCATTTTGTAGATTGTTGAGGTGAACCCCAAAACCATCTGAAGTCATGATTTCCTGCTTGGAATCCGTATCACCATCGAACGAACCTTCAACAAACAGGAAAGGAAGGGATAATGACATGGCATTAATTGCATGACCGACACTTTTGGTCATTGCTGGCTCGAATTCTGCCTGCCCCCTTTGGATGGCACCCAGACTTCTCATATTGGAACCGATAAATTTCATGATCTCCTGACGTGCCTGAATTGCATCCTCCGGAGAGTCTGAACCTGCAATTCCTGCAACTGGAATAAATATCAGGCAAATAGCCGCAATAAGAGATTTGAATTTCATTTAACTATACCCCTCCAGTTGAATTCATTCCTCAAAGTTAATGAAATTTCACTAATACTGCAAATCAAATGAACTTCCCGTCATTCCTGCCGAGATTCTTTGATTACCTGTATCAATTCCAATACGTACGGTCCAAGTTCGTTCACAATTTTGTGTACACCCTCCCTGTTGGGATGTAGCAAATCATCCTGAAAATAGATTTCCCTGACTTCTTCCCGTGATCCCAATTTGTCAATCGGGTTAAATATTCTGGGAAACTGGATTATATCGAATTCATTGCTGAGGTCTTGATAAATCTGTTCAAATTCAGCCTTGTAATCCTGACCGTAGTTGGAAGGTGCTTCGTGACCGATCAACAATGTTGGCAGCTTGCTTTCAGCAGTTACTTCAAGGATTGCACGAAGATTGTTTCTGGATTCACCAACATCTATACCTCTTAGTAAATCGTTGCCACCAAGCAAGATGATGATACCATCAAAACCCTCCAGCAAGGTCCAGTTTATACGGGCTTTACCACCTGCCGTGGTATCTCCAGAAACCCCGGAATTGGTCAATATAATGGGGGCATTTCTCTGATCCAGCCATTCCTGCATTTGGGATACAATTCCATCCTCGGGGTATAAGCCAAAACCCTGGACCAAACTATCTCCAAAAAAGCTGATCTTGAATTCTGCCGAGGCATTTGTCGCCAAGGTTGAAGAAATTGTTACTATCAGCAGCAACTTGCAGAAAAACCCTGAAACTCCATATTTTGTGGAAATCAAACGGGGTAAAAGTAATTCCATGGTAAAAAATATACTCGAATTAAAAGATGTCTTTCTGATACTTAAAGGAAATGCAGGTCTCGTCAATATTATCAATGGAATAAACCTAAGCGTCAACCATCGCGAAACATTGGGCATTACCGGCCCGTCCGGTTCTGGTAAATCTTCACTCTTGATGCTCATGGCAGGTCTTGAAAAGATTACCAAGGGAGAAATAATCTCGCTTGGGCATTCAATCTCCGGTATGAACGAAGATGAGCTTGCCCGTTTCCGGCGGACCAATGTTGGTGTGGTTTTTCAATCATTTCATTTAATTCCAACACTCACGGCTATCGAAAATGTTGCCATACCCCTTGAGCTGGCTGGAGACAAGGGAGCCTTTGAGCGGGCTGAAGAGGAATTGATTTCGGTTGGTTTGAAGGAAAGACTCAAGCATTACCCTTACCAACTTTCCGGAGGTGAACAACAAAGGGTTGCCTTGGCAAGGGCAAGTGTACCCCGACCAAGCCTGCTACTGGCTGATGAACCCACCGGAAATCTTGATGCAGCCAATAGTGAAAAGGTCCTTGATTTGCTATTTGACCTTAATGAAAAAAGAGGCACCACCTTGATCCTGGTAACCCATTCAAAGAATTTGGCCAATCGGTGCAATCAAGTAATCAGCCTCCAAGACGGCCAGATTGTTTCTCCGGCCTAGTTGCAATAAAATGAACCTACTCACGTCGTTAAGAATCGCCTTGCGGGAACTCAGGGGTGGAGTTAGAAAATTCCGCATTCTGGTAGTTTGTCTGGCACTAGGGGTAGCTTCAGTTACTGCCATTGGTTTGGTTCAATCTGGAATTGAACAAAGTCTGGAAGAACAAGGGGCAACAATTTTGGGTGGCGATATCGAGATGGAATTCACCTATCGATATGCCAATCCGAGAGAAAAAATGTGGATGGAAGAAAATGCATCCAGAATTTCCGAAATTGTCGAATTTCGTTCTTTGGCGGTCGCCAAAAAAGATGGTGTAACAGAACGTACCCTGACCCAGATAAAGGCCGTAGACAACGTCTATCCCCTTTACGGGACATTGACTCTTGATGGGGATATGACCCTGGAAGAAGCCTTCAAACCCGTCAATGGTATCCCGGGGGCAGTGATGCATAAGGCACTTGTTGAAAGACTTGGGTTAAAGGCAGGTTCGGAATTCAGGCTTGGTTTCAATACCTTTATGCTTAATGGGGTCATACTTCAGGAACCTGATGAAACCGGTGGAAATTTCTCACTCGGGCCAAGAACCATGGTTCTGCTGAAGGATTTGGAAAATTCAGGGTTGATCGATGAAGGTACACTGTTTTCCTCAAGATACAGGATGATCATACCTGAAAATTCGGATATTGATGATCTGAGGGTTGATGCCGAGACCGCACTGGGTACTACTTTTTCCTGGCGTGACAAAAGAAACGGCGCACCTGGAATTCAGGAACTGGTTGGTCGGGTAGGAGCATTCCTGACCTTGGTTGGATTGGCAGGATTGGTTGTTGGAGGCATTGGTATATCCTTGACTGTTTCAACATATCTGGAAACCAAAACCAAGGTAATTGCCACCTTGAAAACCCTTGGTGCAGACCAGTTGACGATTTTTTTCATTTACCTCTTACAGGTAATGGTCCTGATAGTCATTGGAATCGTGTTTGGTTTGCTTATAGGCATTCTGATACCATACCTGCTGGAATCAGTTTTATCTGAATTCTTACCCGTTCCGTTCAACTTTCAAATCCATCTGTCAGATCTTCTGGAAGCTTCTTTCTACGGATTATTGATTGGATTGATATTTTCCATATGGTCATTGGCCAAATCTTGTGATATCAAACCTGGAGCCTTGTATAGGGATGCAGTAATCAACCCGTGGAAGATTAGGGTTATGCCCTACGGGATTGTTCTGGCAGGGTTAATCACCCTCTTTGTTGCTTCGGCATCAATATTTTCAGGAATTCCTCGATTGACGTTATATATTTCAGGCGGCATTGCTGGTACCCTGGTAGTCTTGGGATTAATTGCCCAAGCCTCCAAATACTTGTCCTTCCAGTTGGGTCACTCGAAAATGGTAAGGGGCAAAATCTCACTGGGGTTGGCACTGAGATCAATAGGTGAAACAGGCAATGGTGTCATTTCCCTAACCCTCGCTTTGGGTCTTGGTTTATCCGTTTTGGCTTCAATCGGTCAAATTTCCAACAATCTGCTGAGGAACATTACTGGGGACATTCCGGAAATTGCTCCTTCGTTTTTTGTTATTGACATCCAGAATCAGGACATTGAACATTTGCGGGAAATGGTTTTGGCTTTTCCAAGTGTTTCAAAAATGGAATCGGCACCAATGCTTCGGGGCATCATTACCGAAATTAACGGCCTCCCCTCCCGTGAAATCTCCGGAGACCATTGGGTCCTTGAAGGTGACCGCGGAATTACCTATTCAAGTGGACTTCCGGAAAATACTGTTGTTACCGAAGGGTCGTGGTGGGAAGAAGATTATGACGGCCCTCCCTTGGTAAGTTTTTCCGAGGAGGAAGGCAAGGAACTTGGTCTCCAACTCGGAGATTATATTACACTTAATGTACTTGGTCGTGACATCGAGGCAGAAATAGTAAATTTTCGGAGTGTTGATTTTTCAACTGTTGGCCTGGGCTTTATCCTATCAATGAATCCAAGTGCCTTGGCTGGTGCACCCCACACCCATATAGCTACCATTTATGCCGATCCTGAAAGCGAGGAAGAATTGTTTGACATTATCACCTCAACCTACCCGAGTATCACGGTCATATCGGTATCAGAGGGCATTGCCAATGTTGCAAGAATAATATCGGGGCTCGGTTCTGCCATAATTTATGCTTCAAGTATTACACTTTTATTGGGATTCGTCGTATTGTTGGGTGCTTCAGCCAGTTCGGTTGCAGCAAGGGTATATGAATCGGCCATTTTGAAAGTCATTGGTGCAACGCGAAGAACCCTTATGCTAAGCCTTACCCTGAGATCAATCATATTGGGCCTATCGGCTAGTTTGGTTGCTTTTTTTGCAGGTATTACCGGTGGATGGGCTGTCATGAAATATGTTCTACAGGCTTCCTACATGATTGAACCCATTTCAGGACTGATGATTGTCTTGGGGGGTGCTTTCATGTCATTGGTAGCCAGCTTGTTCTACTTTTCCCAACCCCTGAACACTAAACCTTCGACCATCCTGTACAATCGAGATTGAGCTGTTCGGTCGCACCTTCAAGATTGATTATTGATGACTCTTACTTTCAACGCATTGGATATCGAGACAGCCAATCAATACCCGGAAAGCATCTGTCAAATCGGTATTGCCCATTTCTACAATGGATCAATCATTGATACCTGGTCAACCCTCGTCAATCCTAAGACCAACTTTCATTATCAAAACATAAGGGTTCACGGGATAAGACCTGAAATGGTACTGGTTGCACCCGATTTCATGGAAATCCAGAAAGAATTGCAACAAAGGTTGGATGGTACAATTATTGTCAGCCATACCTCATTTGATCAGGGGGTAATGAACAGGGCTGCAGATTTTTATGGTATCCCGAGATTGAATGCCACTTGGTTGGATAGTTGCAAAATTGCCCGCAAGGTCTGG
>CAZHIL010000374.1:0-12014 GCA_964532985.1 uncultured Albidovulum sp.
ACATAGAGTTGGCCAGATGGGCTGACCTGATTGTCGTTGCTCCTGCAACAGCTGATTTTTTAGCTAAGACGGCCACCGGTTTGGCCAATGATTTGGCCTCGGCAATAATTCTGGCAACCACCAGCAAAGTGGTATTTGCACCAGCCATGAATGTCAGAATGTGGGAAAATAGGGCAACCCAGATCAATATTGAACGGCTTAAATCCTATGGTTACGAATTTATCGGACCTACCAATGGTTCAATGGCATGTGGTGAGTACGGCATGGGCAGGATGCTGGAACCGATTGATATGGTAGTTGAGGCTGAACGTAGATTTGATCTTCCTTCCGAAAGAAAATACAGGGCTATAGTTACCTCCGGGCCGACGAGAGAGGCAATAGATCCAGTAAGATACATTTCCAACCATTCTTCAGGCAAACAGGGTAGTGAAATTGCCAATGCACTTTATGAAAAAGGCTTTGATGTTGTATTTATAGCTGGGCCTGGGAGTGCATTGCCCCAAGCGGGAATGGAAATTATCCATGTCAATTCCGCTGATGAAATGTTGAACGCCGCTACCAGTTCTTTACCGGCTGATGTCTTTGTATCTGCAGCTGCGGTTTCTGACTGGAAAATAGAGGAGTATTCGGATCATAAATTGAAAAAGCAAAATCAGTCTCAAGGTTTGAAACTTTCCTTTGTTCAAAACCCGGACATTCTTCAAGTGGTCTCAAAGGTTAAAAAAAACAGGCCAAGATTGGTCGTAGGTTTTGCTGCCGAAACAAATCATTTGAAGGCCAATGCAATCAAGAAGCTTGAGAAGAAGGGCTGTGATTGGATATTGGGAAATGACATTGGGGAGGAATCCGACACCATGGGGGGTGACTTCAATGACGTGCTTTTCCTGAGTAGCACTGAAAATGACAAATGGCCCAGGATGTCCAAGAAGGAAGTCGGGGCAAGGCTTGCCGACAGGATTTACCAATATATCAACAGGGAAGGAACCTGATTTGGTTATCCTAACCATTGTCAGGGTTCAGGGTAGCGATCCCGCAGTTGCCTTACCTGCACGAGCAACACCACATTCTGCCGGATTGGATCTCAGGGCGAATCTAGAAGAAGAGAATCGTGCAAATGGTATTTTACTCGGACCAGGTGAAAGGCGGCTGATTCCAACAGGTTTGAAAATTGACATTCCCCATGGTTATGAGGGGCAGATTCGGCCTAGATCGGGATTGGCATTCAAGCATGGAATCTCAATATTGAACTCCCCTGGAACCATTGACAGCGACTACAGGGGTGAAGTGGGAATACTTCTGATAAACCTTGGCCAAAGGGAATTCAGGATTAGACATGGAGACAGGATTGCCCAACTGGTCATTTGCATGGTGGAAGGTGTCAGTATTGTAGAAGTCGACACATTATCTCCAACGATAAGAAGCGAGGGAGGATTCGGCTCAACCGGCAGTTAGAGGTTACTTGATGACAATGACAGGCAAACAGCTATTGTTTCACATCCATATTGATTTGTGGAGAAGATAATTCGATAAATTGATCCAGGTTTAACTTGATAGAAAAAGCAGCCACAAAAAAAATCTCACCCGACGAATTGCAGCGTTATGCAAGGCATATTGTGCTAAAGGATATAGGGGGCACCGGCCAGACCAAGTTGAAAAATGCTAGGGTTCTGGTGATCGGGGTAGGTGGATTGGGAACACCAGTCCTGCAATATCTAAATGCAGCTGGAGTAGGTGCAATCAGGCTGGTGGATTTTGACAAGGTCAATAAATCGAATCTCCAGAGACAGGTTATTTTTGACGAAACACAAGTAGGGTTGTTCAAGGTTGAAAGCGCCAAGGAAAATCTGCTGAAACAAAATCCCTATACAGACATTTCAATTCATGATTATCCTCTTGATGAAGCAAACGTCGACTCTCTTGTGGGGAATTGTGATGTGGTTGTTGATGGAACGGATAGTTTTGCAGTTCGAAAGGTCGTCAATCGATGCTGTATGAAAAACGGCATACCCCTTGTCTTTGGCGCCATAAGCCAGTGGGAGGGACAGGTTTCCGTATTTACTGGCAAGCCATGCTATGAATGCATTTTTCCTGAAGAACCGACTGGGGAAATGGCCCTGACCTGTTCTGAATTGGGTGTCTTGGGTTCCCTACCGGGTATTATCGGTACGATTATGGCATCAGAAACCATCAAGCTGATTACCGGTGCTGGCAAAATCCTGGAAAGGAGATTGTTGATTTGGGATGCCCTCTATGGTGAAAGCAGAACAATCAGAACAGCATACAGAAAAGGCTGTCCTGCTTGTGGAGTTGAAACGGTTTAGGAACCTGCAGTTACATCATGCTGGGAACGACAAGATCCGGCGGTCGGTGCCCATCCTCAAAGGTTTTGATATTGATGAGTACCTTTTCCCCCATTTCAACCCTTCCTTCAAGGGTGGCAGAACCAATATGTGGTAAAAGCACAACATTATCCAGATTCATCAATCGTGGGTTGATTTCATTGCCCTTTTCAAAAACATCAAGGCCTGCCCCGGCGATTTCCCCTTTGCGCAGCATTCTTGTGAGAGCGTTCTGGTCAATAACCTCTCCCCTAGAAGTGTTGACGATGATGGCATTCTCCTTTAGAAGTTTCAGACGGCGTGCATTCATCAGGTGAAATGTCGAAGGAGTATGGGGACAATTGATGGAAATGATATCCATGCGACTCACCATTTGGTCAAGACTTTCCCAATAGGTTGCATCTAGCTCATGTTCCAAATCCTTGTGAACCCTTTTCCGATTGTGGTAATGAATTTGCATTCCAAACACCTTGGCACGCTTGGCGACGGCAGTACCAATCCTGCCCATACCCAGGATACCCAATCGTTTGCCGCCAAGCCGGGTACCCATTAATGCCGTTGGGGCCCAACCCTGCCATTCCCCCTTCTTCATTTGCCTGAAACCTTCACGCAACCTTCTGGTTACTGCCAGCATCAGACAGATGGCCATATCAGCAGTGTCTTCAGAATTCACTCCCGGTGTATTCGAAACAAGGATGTTTCGCAATCTTGCGGTCTGAATATCGATATTATCAAATCCGGCACCATAATTGGCTATCAAACCAAGGGAGTCACCAGCATGAGCCAACAGGGACTGATCGATTGAATCGGTAATGGTAGGTACCAAAACGTCACACCAGGCCATTGCTGCAGCCAATTCATTTCTTGTCATCGGATGATCATCATCTCTGACTCTGACATTGAATAGCTCAGACATTCGGGTTTCAACAATATCTGGCAGTTTTCTGGTAAGAACTACGTTCAACTTTGATTTGGCCATTTGCTAGTCCAACATGGAAAATTAAATTTCAAACTAATATATCAAATTGGTTGGTACACCAACATAATGAATAGTTATAAATTTTAGCCATTTCACCAATCATTACGATAAAAAACAATGAAGCAGACAATAAAACTCTTTCTTTTGATAATATTGGTTTTTGGATACCCCGGTATTTCCTTGTCCCAGGAAACGGAGGTTGTGGAAGTTGAGTACAAGATTGGCAAGGAAACCGGATTGCCCATACCAAGATATGTTTCAATGAAAGCAACCCGGGGCAATGCCAGAAAGGGCAGCAATATAAAGTATGCAGTCAATTGGGTATTCATCAAACCCGGGATACCCCTTCGGGTACTGGATGAGGATGGAAGCTGGCGATTGGTGGAAACCCAGGATGGTGTTGGAGGTTGGATGTTCTCCTCCCTTTTGACAGGAAAAAGAACGGTGTTGATCACAAGGGACAATACTCCTCTGAAGGTCCTGTCTGATGAAAATTCCAAAACAATCGCTCTGGCCCAGGAAAAGGTTATAGGTGATGTCCTGAAATGCGAACTAAATTGGTGTGAAATAGAATCAAATGGCTTCAAGGGTTGGGTTCAAAAAACCAATCTCTGGGGTGTAGATCCAGAGGAAATTTTCGAATAGTTCATTTCCTATTTGGCGGATATTGTTATTGCTTATTGGTATGATATATCGTAAGATGTGGCCAGATATGATATTATTGTTTATGAAACCAAAGATGGGGTGATACCATATGATGAATGGTTTCTTGAACTAGATAATAATGTTGCCTCAAGAGTATTAACGGCAATCGCCAGAATGGAAGCCGGAAATCTAGGAGATGTGAAATCTGTTGGTAAGGGTGTTCTGGAACGAAGAATCTTCTATGGTCCTGGATACAGGATTTATTTCGGGCTGGATAGCAATAGGGTTGTGATTTTATTGACCGGTGGAACAAAAAAGCGGCAATCAAGGGATATTACTTTGGCCCAGGAGTACTGGACTGACTACATGAATAGAAAGGTGACGGAAGATGGCCCTCACACGTAATTACCAGGAAACAATCAATCGGCGGGTAGAAAAGGATCCAGCATTCCGCATTGATATATTGCAAGAAGCAATTAAAGCCCTTATTGATAATGACATTAAGACCTGCATGGTCTTATTACGGACTTATGTCAATGCAACGATTGGTTTTAAAACACTGGCAGAAGAGCTTGGCAAAAAACCCAAGACCCTTAAGAAGATGCTATCCACGGGAGGTGAACTAGCCAGCTCTAGTTCCGTTCTCATTATAGTCAACCATCTGAAGAAGAGGGAAGGTGTGGAGCTTAATCTCACTGGTGGGATAGACCATGCCAAGATTGATACACCCATTGATGTGGATATTGATCGCTAGATTCCCAAGGATCACGAGGAAGAGTTGCTGGACATATGGCCAAGTACCCACACTCCGTTGCAAGATGAATCTCCCTCAGATAAGATTTGACAAGATAAATCTAGCCGCCACCGTAATTCAATTATAAACTGAATGGTGAAGCGGTTTATGGGGTCAGAAATCCCCGTTTCTTCAACAAGGCCTCGGGAGCTGGCATTTTACCCCTGAATTCCAGATAAAGTTCATCTGCCTCCCTTGATCCACCAGCCGACAGGATATGCTTTTCCAAACGTTGGGCCGTTGCCTGATTGAAGGGACCCCCTTCCTCCAGGAAACATTCGAAAGCATCGGCATCCATGACTTCCGACCACATATAGCTGTAATATCCGGAGGAATACCCGTCGGTTGCAAAGACATGGGAAAAATTGCTGGTACCGTGTCGCATTTTGATTTCTGGAGGCAGCGCAATTTTCTGAAGAATCTCTTCGGCCCTCTCCAAGGGATTTTCAGGTGGGCTATCATCATGAAGTTCGAGATCAACAAAAGCGCTTGCAAGATATTCTACGGTTGCAAACCCCATATCAAAATTTCGGGCTCTCAAAACCTTGTCCAACAATGAATCCGGTATTGGTTCACCCGTTTCGGCATGGAGTCCAAATTTTGTCAGTACATCAGGCTGTTCCATCCAGTGTTCAAATAGCTGGCTGGGCAATTCAACGAAATCCCTGGCTACCGAAGTACCTGAAATGCTCTCGTAAGTCACCTCGGAAAGCATGGAGTGCAATGCATGGCCGAATTCATGAAACAGGGTTCGTGTATCATCAAATGACAAAAGACAAGGTTCACCTTCCTCCGGTTTGACAAAATTGCAAACATTGACCGTAATTGGTCTGACCCGCTCACCCAAATTACGCTGTGACCTGAAGGCTGAACACCAGGCACCGGATCTTTTGCCGGAACGGGCAAAATAATCTCCGATGAATACGGCCAGATGTTGGTCTTCCTTTCGAACTTCCCAAGCCCTGCAGTCAGGATGATACAAGGGGACATCCAATTTGGTAAAAGTCAATCCGAACAATCTGTTTGCACAATGGAAGACGGCTTCAAGCATCAGGTCCAATTGAAAATACTTCTTGACCTGATTTTCATTGTAATCAAATTCCACCAATCTCCGTTTTTCTGCATAATACCGCCAGTCCCAGGGTTTCAATGCATCGTTTATTCCATCTTCCTGCAACATGTCCTGAAGTATTGACCGGTCAGCAATTGCCTGCTCTCTGGCAGGTTGCCAGACTTGTTCGAGCAAATTGCGAACCTTGTCGGGAGACTTGGCCATTTCGATTTTTAACTTGAATTCGGAATAGTTTTCAAAACCCAACAATCTGGCCAACTCGAAACGATATTTCAGGATCTTGTCAATGATGTCCCGGGTATTGTTCTCATTCTGGTTTGCTCCTCGACCAACCCATGCATTATAGGCAATTTCCCTTAGGTCTCTTCTGGATGAGTACTGGAGAAAGGGAACGATTAGGGAACGATTGAGGGTTATGGCATATCCCTCAAGATTCTTTTCCGATGCAGCAATTTTCATCCCTTCAACCAGGTATCCAGGCAACCCATCCAGTTTATCCTCGGATACCTCAAGGTACCATTCATTCTCCTCTTTCAATATGTTTTGAGAAAAGTTCGTTGTCAGGGACGCAAGTTGTTCCCTCAGGTACCTCAATCTTTCCTTGTCTTTCTCATCGAGATCACAACCGGACCGAATGAAGTTCCTGTGATACAGCTCCAGAACTCTGGTTTGTTCAGGATTCAAGGCTAGTTGATCCCGGTTTTTCCAAAGGTGATCAATTCTTTGAAACAATTTGCCGTTCAAAATTATATCTGATGAATACTTGGCGAATTTGGGAGAAAATTCTGTTTCAAGATTCCTCCGCAACTCATTGCTGCTGGACGCACTCAGGTTGAAGAAAACCCCAGCAACATCATTCAATTGCTTTTCCGCCAGTTCCATTCTTTCAATGGTATTCTCGAAGGTAGGTGTTTGCTTATCCTCGGCAATCCGATTGAATTCCTTCAGGGAGTTTTCCAGCGTACAGTCAAGTGCCTCACTGAAATGTCTGTCCTCTATTTTGTCAAATGGTGGAAGGTCGAAGGGAGTATTCCAGTTCTGTAAAAGTGGATTCAAGGTCATGTACATGTCTCCTAACGAAAATTGCATCAAGCAGGAATAGCTCAATACAGAAACAATTCCGATTAGATTTAGATTAAAACTGCTGGATTAAAACCAAAACGGTTCAAGAGTCAATTCTCATTCCATCCTTGAATCTATGAATGTGATTGTCGGAAAATTTGAGGTTGATTGGATCCCCTATATTCATTTCCAACTTGCCGATTATCCTTGCAGTAACCGTGTCATAACCAGGAATTTCTGAATAGACCAAAGTGTCGGCACCCAACTTTTCTATATGTCTGATACTTCCGGTCAAAATACCGCCATCACTCGAAATTTCCATATGCTCAGGCCTTACACCTAGTGCTTGGCATTGATATTTTGCTACCACTTCACCCTGAAAGATGTTCATCTTGGGAGATCCGATAAATCTCGCTACAAATAGGGTTTGGGGAAATTCGTAGAGCTCCATCGGATTTCCAACCTGTTCTATATTCCCCTTGTTCAACACAACAATTTGATCAGCCATGGTCATGGCCTCGACCTGATCATGGGTAACATAGATCATGGTAGCCTTGATCTGAGAGTGCAACTCCGTCAGTTCAACCCGCATCTGGCTTCTTAACGAGGCATCAAGGTTGGAAAGCGGTTCATCAAACAGAAATACCTTGGGGTTTCTCGTTATGGCCCTACCTATGGCTACTCTTTGTCGTTGGCCACCCGAAAGAGCTTTTGGCTTTCGCTCCAGAAATTCTTCAAGTTGTAATATCTTGGCTGCTTCCAGTACACGTTTCCTAATATCGTTCTTAGGCAGTTTGGCCAATGTCAATCCGAAACCGATATTTTCAGCCACCGTCATATGAGGATACTCGGATTATTCCGGAAATTCAAATACACATTTCCTGAGCGGTTGAATAAAAGTTCAAATAAAAATATTCCAATAAAATTTAATCAGCCAGTATTATGGAGAAAGGATGTTTGGGATACACGACAAGTGGGTTTGGGATTTTTGGTTTGCCAAGGAAAACGAAGTCTGGCACATGTATTATCTCATGGCTCCAAAATCTTTGATTAATCCAGACCTTCGACATTGGAATGTATCAATAGGTCATGCCATATCAAGCGATTTGTATCGATGGGAAGATTTGGGGGAATGCTTCAGACCTTCCACTGATCCTTCCTGGGATGATTATACGACTTGGACCGGTTCAGTCGTACAAGAGGGTACGGATTGGCATTTGTTCTATACGGGTACTTCCAGAGCTGAAAATGGCATAAAGCAAAGAATTGGTCATGCAACCAGCAAAGATTTACATAGTTGGAATCGGGCTGGAAATGGGCTAGCTCTTGATATTAACCCGGAATATTATGAGGAATATACTCCCGGATGGTGGCACGATAGGGCAATGCGGGATCCCCATGTAATCAAGAATCCTCACGGTAGTGGATGGCTCATGTACTATACGGCTAGGGTATCAGGAACAAGGGAAACAAACGAAGGTGGGGCTATTGGATTGGCCAAATCCAGCAATCTTTATGATTGGGAGCACTTGCCTCCAGCCTTTGCTGGAGGATTTGGACAACTTGAGGTACCTCAGGTTCTAGAAATAAAAGGAAATTGGTATTGCCTGTTTACAACCATGAAAATTCATTGGTCAGAAGAATATAAAATATCTTACGGCCAACAAGAGGTTTCGGGAACACATTACCTCATGAGTAAAAGCCCCTTGGGTCCTTGGAGCATTGCTCCCGGAGCATTTCTGGATGGCGATGATCCGTGTGAAAGATATTCAGGTAAAATAGTTGAGTCTGATAGTGAACTTCTGTTTATCGGTTTCCATGACAAGGATAGAAAAAATCGATTCATTGGTGAAATCAGTGATCCCATACCCGTGTCGGTTACAAACGATGGGTTGTTGAAATTGAACAGCTGAAAGTAAGATCAACTTGCTGGGAATAACCTGTTCAAGCAATATTTTTTTTGACCGGGCAGGTTTTTCCCATTGCCAGTTACTTTCACTTGCAATCATGAATTTAGGAATGAAATCTACCTTTTGGACCGGGTATTGCGGTTCTTATACAACTCTTGGGGATGGGTTTTTATCCACTATAAATTGTTCGTGGACAAAATAAATGATCGGCAGTTTCATAACCAAGTGGTAAATGTTATTTGAGAACACGAAATTTGAACCGTTATTTGGAAAGGGTTATTCATGAAGTCACATGTAAGGGCTTTAGTAGTCGGGGGCGGTGCGGTAGGTACTTCGATAGCCTACCATCTTGCAAAGGCAGGATGGGAAGACATTCTACTTTTGGAAAGGGACGCATTAACATCCGGTTCCACCTGGCATGCTGCTGGCTTGTTACCTCTATTCAACATGAGTTATGCAACAAGTCATATCCATGATTATTCGGTAAGGTTTTACAAGGAACTTGAGGCCGAAACCGACTTGAATCCGGGGTTTTCGGTTGTAGGCAATCTCAGAATGGCCCAATCGCAGGATCGAATGGATGAATTCATGCTCTATGCGACCACCGCCGAGACCGTAGGAATACCATATGAGTGGTTGACACCAAAACAAATCGGTGAACGGTATCCCCTGGTAAGAACCGATGATCTGAAAGGAGCACTGTACCATCCTACTGATGGTTACATAAACCCGGCAGATGTTACCCAGGCCATGGCCAAGGGTGCCCGCATGAGAGGGGTAGAAATTGAAACCAAGTATCAGGTTGATTCCTATACTTGGACAGGAGGAGACTGGTTGGTCCAGGGATACTTTCTGGAAGAAAAGGGTGGCAATCTGGTTAAGTCCGATGAAAGGTTCAGAGTAAGAGCTAATCATGTCATCACCGCAACAGGTAATTATGCCCAGGTGACGGCCCGGCAATTGGGTATAAAAATCCCCGCCATACCTGTGGAGCACCAATATATTGTTACCGAACCTGATCCCGAACTGGTTGAATGGCGTAAATCCAATCCCGAACATCCGGTACTCCGGGATGCAGATGCCAAATGGTATGTGAGAGAGGAAAGGGGAGGGTGGATTCTTGGCCCATACGAAAAGGGAGCCCCGGCACGATTTGAACATAATGTTCCCGACAGTTTTCGAGCAGACCTGTTTGAACTTGATCTGGACCGTATCGAGGTTGAATATGAGTCCATGATTCATCGAATTCCAACAACGGAAACTGTTGGTTTGAAAGATGATTTCAATGGCCCAATCTGTTACACTCCTGATGGCAACCCCCTGGTTGGACCAGCACCTGGCATGAGGAACATGTGGTTGGCAGAAGGATTTTCCTTTGGCATTACCGCTGCTGGTGGAACGGGGTATTACCTAACACAGATGATTGTTGAAGGTGAGGCGGAAATAGACATGGCCTCACTCGATCCGAAACGATATGGCGATTGGGTCACAACCGAATATTCCATGCGGAAGAACGAGGAGTGTTATGAACATGTCTACATTTTGCACCATCCAGATGAGGAACGCGAGGCCTGTCGCCCTTTGAGAACCACGCCGTGTTATGACCGAATGAAGGAAAGGGGGGCACAATTCGGTCAGGTCAATGGCTGGGAAAGACCCAATTATTTTGCTCCGGCCGGGTTTGATGACAAGGCATCACGATCCTTCCGCAAGGGGGGATGGGTACCCTTTGCCATGGAAGAGGCCAAGGCCGTACGTAATCAGGTAGGTCTGTTCGATGCTTCCGCCTTTGCCAAGCATTTGGTCAGGGGGCCGAGTGCTACCGAGTTTCTGGAGTGGTTCACCTGTAACAAACTGCCGAAAGTTGGACGGGTTAACCTGACCTATGCGCTGACGGAAAAGGGTACGACAAGGTCTGAATATACCATTGTCCGCTTGGACAAGGACGAATATTATCTTATTTCTGCCGGTGCTTGGGCGGCTTATGATGGTGATTACCTGCGAAGTGCTGCCAGGAAATGGGAAGAAGAATATGACCATGTGGAAATACATGACATTACCAGTCAATGGGGAGTATTCGTTGTTGCAGGTCCCGATTCCAGAAACATGTTATCTCAAATAGTCCGGGATGTTGAACCGGAAACAGTCCTGGAAAATGACAGGTTCCCCTGGTTGGCCCATAGGGATATTGAACTCGGGATGTGTCCTGTAAGGGCCTTGCGGGTATCCTACACGGGATCATTGGGATGGGAATTGCATCATCCCATCGAAATGCAGAATTATCTCTTTGACCTGCTGGAGAAGGCAGGCAACAAACATGGGATGAAATTGTTTGGAGCCAGAGCCCAGAATTGGCTTAGATTGGAAAAAAGCTACAAGGCCTTTGGTAATGAATTGGGTCGGGATGCCACTCCACTGGAAGGGGGATTGGAACGATTTGTAGATTTCAACAAGGATTTTTACGGTAAGGACAGCATGCTGGAAACAGGGATCAGATCCAAATGTGCAACCTTTCTGATTGATGGGCCCGATGATTCCATACCCTGGGGACGGGAAGCCTTGTACCATGAGGGAAAGGTTGTAGGCAGACTGACTTCGGGAGGCTGGTCAGTACAATTCAACCGCTCCATCGGTCTTGGATATACCAAGCCCGAGTTAACGGTGCCCGGAACCAAAATGCAGGTTAAGATTCTTGATAAGTTGTGGGATGCAATCGTTACCAATGACAGTCCATTTGATCCACGGAATCAAGAACTGAGATCATGAATCATAAGGATTATCGGGAGGTAGTTTGCTTTAAAAACGTGTTGATCGCATCGAGGCATTCCCTTTCATCAAGAAAGGGTACATGTCCTCGATCAGGAACTTCGGCATAAACCCCGTGCGGAAACAACTCTTTCATCCGTTGAACTGTTTCCAGGGAGAGGATATCCGAGTTCACTCCCCTGATTACTCCAAAGGGAAGTGAATTCAGGATACCGAATTCTTCCCACAGTTCCAACTTGCCGGTATTCAGATATTGCTTGAATCCAATTCGCAATTTTGGATCATAGTTGATTTTAAGACCACCAGAAGTTGTCAGATAATGTTTTTGTGCTTCTTCCAGCCACCGTTCTTGGGGGACATCATCGAATCCCACGTTGAACTTTTGTAAATTCTCGGCTGCTTCTGGAAGGGTTTTGGCAGAAGGATTACGGCCGATATATTCCAGTAT
>CAZHIL010000375.1:0-5740 GCA_964532985.1 uncultured Albidovulum sp.
TTACGAAAAAAGGGGGAAATCGGCCCTGAAACGGGTAAATCCCGGTGACGGAAACGATCTTCATTATAACATCTCGATTCCAAACACCTGTTGTCAAGGGGATTCGCAATGTTTATATATTTTACGGGCAGGCACTAGTTATCCGGCAAGCAAGGAATATTTTCGTTAACCGGTAAAACTTCCAGATCAAGGGATTAAAGTGTATACGAAGCTTCATCCATTGGCACTCCCCATTTTATGAGCTTGGCCACTACTTCACTAAAATTGCATGCACTGATTGAACCTGCTTCCATAACTTCTGACACCAACTGGTATCCAGATTCTTTTTGCAGTACGGCAAGAAGTGTTGAGGCATCCAGAAGCAATTAATCACCTTTCTGTTTAGGCAGTTAAATAAATTTCATTCCCTCTTTGCTTCTTCCCATTTTTAAGAAATCAATTCTTCCGAATGTGATATTTCTCCAAAATATTTTTTTAAACACTCCTGAGTATTGGGTATAACATCTTCCATTTTCCTTACCCGATGTTCCCCTTCAACAGTCTCAATAACAACAGTTATTCCATCTGATAAACCGATCTCTTTTCTTAATTTAGCAGGTACAATCAAACGGCCATTAGTTCCAATTTTAACATGGGCCAAACTCATCTCTGTAACCTAAGTTATTGAAATTTGCAAAATTTGGATATGTGGTAAGTATTATAATTATGGTAAAAAAATATAATAATGGATAGCTTTTGGTATTCAAACGAACCAATATCAAGGACTTAAGGAACAGACACTAAGACGTTGTCCTTATATTAATATGATCGTTTCTTAACCAAATATCCCTTTGGGAGAAAGGTATTTCTATACCTTCTTCTTCAAAACGTTTGGCGATGTTGAAGTTGATTTCAGATCTAGCACTGATCATGAAATTTACATCCGTGAGAATTGCTCGAATATCAAATTCAAGGGCATCCGCTCCAAAACGCATGAAAGCAACGCTAGGAGCCGGATCATCAGCCACTGCCGGGTGTTCCTTTGCAATCTGCAAGAGTATTTCCTGGACCTGCCCTACATCCGAGCCGTAGGCCACACCCACTGGAATAATGATCCGTCCGATCCTTGTACCCAGTGTCCAGTTCTTTACGGCCTGGGCCATTAGGTCCTTGTTGGGCACAACGACTTCAGCCCTGTCAAAGGTTTCAATCGTAGTGGACCGAACCGAAATCTTGCGTACTGTTCCTGATGTCGAACCAACCTCGATCCAGTCTCCTTCCTTGACAGGTCTCTCAAACAGGAGGATAAGACCTGATATGAAATTGGAGACCACATCTTGCAATCCAAAACCTATACCAACTGATAAAGCGCCAATGACTATTGCAAGATTGGTCAAATCTATCCCAGCCAGGGAAATTGCAACTACAAAAGTAATTCCCAAACCAAGGTAACTGACTATTTTAAGGGTAGATGATTTGAGTCCCTGATCCATTTTGGTGTGTGGAAAGACGTATTGGTTCAGAATAACCCTACCGATACGAGTTAGCAGATAGCCGACCACTATCACCAATAGGAAAATCCAAACCACTTCAAGCGAAATCAGTTGCCCCCCTATTTCAACTCCCTGAACGGCACTATTCCAGAAAAAGCCAATTTCTTCATAGCTATAGCCCCAAGAATATAAAAGCAAAATTGCAAAGGCTATGGTATTTATCAAACCTATAACTATGATGAATGGCCCACTCCAGCTTTGTAGAATCTCACTTTCTGTGATTTGGCACACTGTGAAGTAGAACTTGATAAAAACATTCAAGGCAAACCAATAACCGGCAATAACCAACAAGGTTGCCAATGTTGCCATCAGTAAGGTATTTGCTCCAACTGTGAATCCTGCGGTTCCAAAGCCGATGGCAAGAATAGATACAATTATTGATACCCTTGCCAATAGGGAAATCAGTATTCCGAGTGGTGATCTTTTGTCATCCTTATTGGGTAGTTTGGGTATGTTTGTTGACAATATTCTTGCAACTCGAAACAAAAATATACCACCAAGCAAAATGACAATATAACTCAATATTACATCTACTTGAGGCATGCTTCCCTGATAGTTCACAAACTCATTGAAAAAAACATCCAATCCCAGGATCCATCCGATTATAAGGGACATGTTGAAGATTTGCCTTTGCCATGCTTGGGGTTGCTGTTCATCCGATTTGGATACAATCAAATGAAATACCTCCCTGACTAACCAGTTTACACCCAGGACAACAACACCAAGTGAAAGCAGTGCATCAAGCAGTATCAGGCTCTGAGTATATATGAAGCCCGTAGAAATAATTGCCCAATAAAACAGATAAAGACTCGACAGGGGTAAAATCAAAGTATTGAATACTGATATGAAACTTTCGATGAAAGGTTTCGTTCGGGGGGCGTTTTGATCCAGCAAGGGTAAGATGGCTTTATTTACGACTTGCCTACCAAAAAACATGATGAAAATGCTTGAAGTCAGAAATAACAGGGTTAATCCAATATTTTGCCATGCCTGGATTCGTTGAGCCTGACTCCCCAAGGATTGGGACAGGTCTACAAACACGTTACTAAAAAAGCCTCCAAAAAATAATACGGTTTCTTGCCAATGAACAGGGTTCAGGGGAGAAGGACCTATCGAATATAATCTGTCTTTGCTTCTAGTCGTGAGAATATTGTTGATCTCGTCTATCAAGGTATTAGTTACCTGCTCAACATCCGAGATTAAACCCTGGCGCATTTCGGCTTCAGACAGGTTGTCATTCAGTTCATCCACTAAACGGTTCAGTCTGGATTGTTCTTCTTCTGCCTGATTTGACCCGGCAAGAGCTTCAAGTCTGCCAGTAATACGTTCAATTTCTGCCTGGGTAGGCTGGAATTGTGATTGGGCAGTGTTTTTCCAGACAACCAGTTGTGATTGCAGGTTTAGGAATGCTTCATCGGAAGCAGCCTGGTTGGTAACAACCCGTTCTGCCCTTGATGAAAAATTGAGCCAGGTTTCAATGTCAAAGGAGATCTCCTCCTGGGCAGAAAGTATCTGGGTCCAACTTACCCAAAATATTGCAATCAACCAAGTTAACGTATGAAACCTTGATCTGAGCAAGTTTGTCTCCATCATTCTACTCGTAAACAGTCGGTATCTTTTTTGCCTGCCCCATCATCCAGTTCGGTACTGGTAAATCCTTGGAAAGTAAAAAATCCTTGTTGAACATTTTTGATTGATATCTTGATCCATAATCACATAGAACCGTGACAATAGTATGACCAGGTCCCATGTCGCGTGCCATTCTTACAGCACCAGCAACATTTATTCCCGAACTTCCACCAAGACAAAGCCCCTCATTAGCCAATAAATCAAATACTATCCTGAGAGCTTCATTATCACAGATCTGATAGGGATAATCAATCTTGAGGCCTTCCAGATTAGCCGTTATTCTCCCCTGCCCTATACCTTCGGTAATTGAACTTCCTTCAGCCTTGAGCTCACCGTGTGCATAATAATGATACAAGGCTGCTCCCATCGGATCAGCCAAGCCTATCTTCACATCGGGATTTTGTTCTCTCAGCCCATCTGCAACGCCTGCCAAGGTTCCACCTGTTCCAACTGCACAGATAAATCCGTCGATCTTTCCCCCAGTCTGATTCCAGATTTCTGGCGCAGTGGTCAAATAATGGCCTTTCTTGTTGGCAATATTATCAAACTGGTTGGCCCAAATGGCACCATTTTCCTCCGTTTTGTCCAGTGCGATTGCAAGCCTTTGAGAATATTTGACATAATTGTTTGGATCTCGGTACGGTACAGCCGGAACTTCTACGAGCTCGGCTCCAGCGAGTATCAACATGTCCTTTTTTTCCTGGGTCTGTGTATCAGGTATGACAATGACACACTTATAGCCTAGTGAAGCACCAACAAGGGACAGACCTATACCGGTATTTCCGGCTGTGCCCTCGACTATGGTTCCACCCTTCTTCAGTTGTCCGCTTTGCTCAGCATCACGAATTATGGCCAAGGCAGCCCTGTCCTTGACCGACTGCCCGGGATTCAGAAACTCGGCCTTACCCAAAATTGTACATCCAGTTTCCTCGGACACGTGATTTAATCTTATCAGGGGGGTATTCCCGATTGAATCAGCCAGATTGGAGTGAATCATGCTTTCCACTTATGTAAATGATCAATTAGAACCAAGATTCAATTTACAGAAATTGTTCTGGGAATAAATACATTTCCTTCAGCAATCAATCGTGCGGTTCTTACCACACCCGCCGAGTGAAAATCCAGTTCTCCATCCTTGTACTCATATGCCACCATGATTTTCATTTCCCCTAGAGGATGTTCAATTACCATCTCAAGTGGGGAACCTTCCGTATTGTTTCTCAGGTCATCGGAAACTGTTCCCGGGGCTAGATAACATGCTGCCAGACATTGTGAACCAGTAATGGCCATGGACGGATGGGCATTCCAGGGCATAAAATATCGTGATGAAAAATGACCATTGTTTCTGGCTTTTGATACCAACCCGACCTTGGGAGTTACCTGTGCTTGTACATCTCCCATTCCCATCATTTGGCCCGCTTCAATCCTTATTGACTCCATTCTGGAAAATAATTCCTTGTTCTTGTCCAGTTCCTGGGCTGATTCATAACCAGATATACCAAAATCCTCAGCACGGGCAATCATCATTGGCATGGCCACATCAATGCAGGTAACCGGAACTCCCTGAATGATATCAATCTTGTTACCTGTTGGAAACATTTTACCGGTTTTGGAACCAACTATATTCAGGAAATTCAAAGCGACCGGTGAAGACGTTCCAGGTACACCATCAATGGCAATACGACCTTCATAATTCACAATGCCTCCAGGTGTCTCAATGACTGATTCCACCAAGGCATTGGTATTTGTAGCCCTTATCCTGACCTTCGTTTTGTCACCAGTTGTCGGAACCAATCCCATTTCCAGAGCAGCAGGTCCAACACCTACCAGAATGTTTCCACAGGTCGGACCAAAATCTACCAGTTTCTTGTCAACACCAACTTGGGCAAAAAGATATTCAACATCAGCATCCGGCTCAGTAGATTTGCTCAATATGGCAACTTTGGTTGTTACCGAACTTCCACCTCCAAGGCCGTCAATATTTCTTATGTTTCCAGCCCCAATAACGGCAATCAATACTTCCGCGAGCTTGTCCCTGTCCCGGGGTAAGTCATCACTCATGAAATAGGGGCCACGAGAAGTTCCTCCTCGAAAGAACATAAATGGTATGCTGTTTTGCTTCATGTCAATGGCCAAGGCAACCTAAAAAATTCCTGAAGTAATCCGGGAGGAAAATCCCTGTTCAGGATATAGGCAAAGAAGCACATAAATACCAAACCCAAAGATGTGAAAAAGAAGACTTGCAGCCAATTCAATCCGGCCCTGATACGGAAATACAGCAGGAGAAAAATTCCAAGGGCAAGTATAAACCCGAGAAGAGAGGTCAAAAGGAGCAGCAATCCCAACCAACCAAGGGTACCCCAGAGTCCATAAGGCGCCTCCAAACCTTCCTTGCCAGTTTCGCTATCGGCGAAAAGTGTATCACCCTCCGGTGAAACCATCATTTTGATCAGCAGGATAACCAGGGCAATGACCCCAACCGTCGCAATGGTTACCGGAAATATCTTATCAGATGTCAAATCAATCAACGAGGCATTGATCAAGGCAATGGTCGTGTAGGCTAGCAAAGCCAGCAAAAA